>NZ_KB235931.1:300000-524388 GCF_000332295.1 Fortiea contorta PCC 7126
TCGCTTTAAATTTAATGAGTTCTCCTGGAGCCGGGAAAACTACTCTTTTAACTCGGACTATTAATGATTTAAAACATCAATTTTCTATCAGCGTTATTGAAGGCGACCAAGAAACAACTAATGATGCTCAAAAAATCAAAGCTACAGGCTGTAAAGTTGTCCAAATTAATACTGGAACTGGCTGTCATCTCGATGCATCAATGATAGCGAAGGGCTTACAACAACTCAACCCGCCTCTTGATTCAATGGTGATGATTGAGAATGTAGGGAATTTAGTTTGTCCAGCTTTATTTGACTTGGGTGAACGCGCTAAAGTGGTGATTCTCTCTGTGACTGAAGGAGAAGATAAACCGATAAAATATCCCCATATGTTCCGTGCTAGTGAGATGATGATTCTCACCAAAATTGATTTGCTACCTTATGTACAATTTGATGTGCAAAAGTGCATAGAATATGCTCAACAAGTAAATCCAGAAATTAAAATTATTCAGCTTTCTGCTACAACCGGCACTGGCTTAGATGGTTGGTATAAATGGTTGTGTGAGGTTAGTTCGTAGTCAAGACTAAAGCCCTGACTAAGAACTTTTTATCATGAATAAAACAGACCAGTAAAAAACTACAACCAATCTCGATAAGCTGAGATTTCATTCACCCCAATTTCAAATGGCATTCCTTTACCAAATGGCGGATAAACTCTGATTTTAGCATGACTAGTAAACCGTTCTAAACGATTTCCTAATTGGGGAATATTACTAACTATATGCCAATAAGAAACTACGTCAGGACAGTCAATGATTAGCATCAAAGTGGTACCATTATTTGTAAGATACCATTGACAGCGAGCTAGCAAAGCTTGAGTAATGCGATCGCACGCTTGATAAAAGCATCTACCTGTGGATTGTTCAAATTCTAAATGCAGCATTCCATCCAGTTTTGTCACCTCTGCAGGTGGTAAATCATCTGGGGGAAGCAAGGGAAGTTTAGACATAATTCCGCACCTCTTGGTTATAGCGCGTCAGACTATCCAGGTTTTTTTGCACATCAAAAGATGAAGGTTTGAGAGCTAATGTGCCGATATTTAATTCATCCTGGAATTTTTTGATTTTGTCCCGACATGTCACCACGTCACCAATAATTGAATTCTCCAGCAAATAGTCTTCATCAAAGCAAATATTTGTCCGATCAAATGGTTTTTGCTTGTGAGAACTGTTCTGCATAACTTTTGCTGAATTGGCTTTCATTTTTAGGCTAAATTTGCGGATGAAAGGTAATGCTTGGCTGACAGCTTCATCACCTGTTCTCCCCACAAAAAAGAAGCGTGCTAGTACGAGCTTTTCTGCACCACTGGAATTAATTTCTCGATATTTATTGACAGTATTTCTCAATCTTTCTAGAGAAAAAGGCGGACCCCCCATCAAACCGAAATTATGTTTGGCGGCGAATTCTATTCCTTGATCATCACCTGTAGCGACATAAACGGGAATAGATTTTTGTAGTGGTTTGGGGTAAACTGTCAGGCGATCGCACTGATAATATTGCCCATTAAATGACACATCAGTTTCATATAACAGCTTTTGAATGAAAGCGATCGCTTCTAACATCTTGCCACGAGATTCAGCCATTGGCGTGGCGAAATGCTTATTTTGTTCGGGAAATGGCCCACCTTTAGCCACTCCTAATAACAATCTACCATTGCAGAGATTATCCAGCGTGGCAATATCTTCCGCTACCCTAATCGGGTTATGAAACGGTAGCAACACTGCTGCAGTTCCTAATTTGATAGTCGAAGTCAATCCCGCCAAATGTGCTATCAACAGCAACATAGAAGGGCTGAGATTAGACTCACTAAAATGATGCTCACTCACCCAAGCTTCTGCAAAATCTAAAGTCTCGGCTTGCTTAATCAAGGTGACTTGTTCAAACATCGCGCGACGAGCATCTTGATAATAATTGTCGTAATTGCAGAAAAGTCCTGTTTTCATGATTAGCGCCGGCTTTTCCTATGTTGCAACCAATTGTAATTCTAACCATAAACGCGGCTCACTTTGTTTGAGCTTCGACATAGGATCTCGTAATAATCGCCGAGCATTTATGCAGACAACCTGAATTAATCCCATATTATCTGCAACTTCTCGCAATACTTCTTTGTTCGCTTGCACATAAGGAATTATTTCTTCAGAGCAATAAATTCCTATATATTGTAAACGTCTAGCCGGTCGTCCCCAAAAACAGGTGATCACCTTCACATAACACCCATCAAGTAATTCTCCAATGTTGGGGTAATAGTGACTGACGACTCTGGCAAATTCTTTGGCTAGGATGTCTTCAGCAATCATAGCAATTGATATTTTTGTAGCGTTAATCACGATATTAATATAACATATATTTGTTATTTAAAGCTGACATTGAATGTTATTTTTAAAGAAAAACTCAAACTAATTAACATCAAAAAAAAAGGTCAACAAAATTAAGTGTTGACCTCCAAACTCATAAATAGTTAAAATTTTGAATTCAAAATTTATAGATTTAATTTTGAATTTTGAATTGAAATTATTATCGCTGCTCTACTTATCTAGCATTGCGCTCACAGACCAAAACTTCAGCAATAATTTGCGGTAAATCAATGAGGTCAACATATCCATCTGAGCCACGGATAGGCGAGATAAAAGTATAATCTGGGTCACAGGCTCCCGTATCATAAACTTGAATAAACCACCGATCAGGAAATCCCGCGACACCCAGTTCCACAATGTACCAACACTCACCAATCAGACGAGAATTAAAGATTGTGAACCACTCTCTATCATATTCTGAGAGATTCCAATCTGCCATGAGAAACTCTAACGCTATTTGCCCAGCGTCAGTTGCTGTCAATAACATTGTTACTCCTTCTCAGAAATATCCGCAACTTCTGACTCAGAATTAACTGATTCCAGTTCAGGATACAATCCTAATTGTTTTGCTAATTCACGAGCAATAAAAAACAAAAACTGAGCACCGTCTTGATTACCTTCATGAGCGAAAACAGTCGCCACCTTCAGCATTGCATAAACAAAACCAGAATCAATTAACTCAGGTTGTGATTCCAAAACTTCTGGTTCTTGACCATTAGGACATCTAAGGAGTTGGTCAATCAAATCAAAATACAAAAGTTGGCGTTCGTCTGTCATAGTGTTTTAGTTGATGGAAAATCAGGAAATCTTGAGTAGCTTATTTCTCAATACCTTGTTGCCAAAGTCTTTCTAACATTTCTACTTGTTCTTGAAAAATCGCAGCCCGATAAACCAGATACCTATCGTAAATAATAATTCCTACGCCGAAAAAAATCGGAATCAGTAAGAAAAACGATTGTAGAATAATTGCCAATTGATATTGTTCAATGATAGTCAACTGGCGCGATTCTGGAGTATGAAGAGAATTACTCAACCCAGTTTCCTCTTGAGAAAAATTGTGATTGTTTAACTGGGTAGTCAAAGCATCATTGATGTCACAGTTTTGATCGACATCACAAGCTAAACTTTGTGTTTTGACTAAATCTATATGCTTTCCCCACACAACATTAAAAACTACTATTACTGGAGAAAGCACAACTAAAGTCACTAGACAAACTGTGAGAATCTTTAAAAGTTTGACTTTCATCTCTGTCCTCCTTTTCTAGGCAGTATGCACCCAGTCAGGAAATTTGGTTGATAATTACGCTAAATGGCTGAATATTTAAACTTAAAAATATTTCTGTTACTTAAATAGCCAAATAAATCGTAATCTTAATAATTCACATATAGGAATTCTATTTGATTTGTTAACTTATTTGCATAGATAGAAAACACATAACCAATAACAATCACCTATTTGAGGAGTTAAGAAGTCCCCCCTAATTCACTAAGCTTGCACCTAGGAACTTTGGGGGGTAGAGGGGAATCTCTGCGTAAATCCTATAAGTTTTATATCAGTCGCCCTTCTCGCTCAGAGTTGAGCCTCACTGGATCAGAATTATTAAATTTATTAAAGTTGTACTCAAAGCCCACAACTGCCATCTCACCAGTCTTGATAAAATTAATTGGGGTATAGGTGCTAGTATTTTTCGCCTAATGTCCTAGCATTGATCAGGTAGGGTGCTAGTGCAGACTGTACTCAACCTCAAAGTCAGACAACTGGCTCAGGAAAAAGAGTTTCTACCTCTCAACTTATCTCCTAAAGTTGTACTCAAAGGCATTCTGGCTGCTAAGATTACTTGAGAATAGTCAAAAAAACCATTAAATATGGCAAAATAAAATATTGTTCCTCACTAACTAAAAACCCTAGAAAATCAGGTTAAAGTTTAACACAACCAACAATCCTCACCTCTCAAACCTTTAAATGACGACAATAGACCAATCTCGTCACAATACTTAAAATTTAAATTATTGCACTGAAAAAAAACACAATATTACACAAAACCAAGTCATTCAATTAAATACTCAAAAGCTTATTGTTATAGATAACGCATTGAATTTCAAATTTTAGGAGCCAATTCATGAGAATTGCTAAAGACGTAACAGAACTTATTGGCAAAACTCCCCTAGTTCAACTCAATAAAATTCCGCAAGCCGAGGACGTAACCGCCAGAATAGTTGTCAAATTAGAAGGACACAACCCAGCCGCCTCTGTTAAAGACCGGATTGGACTAAGTATGGTACTCTCAGCAGAAGCAGCAGGTTTAATTGAGCCTGGGAAAACCATTTTAGTAGAACCCACTTCTGGTAACACAGGAATCGCTTTAGCAATGGTAGCAGCAGCTCGTGGCTACCGTTTGATTTTAACCATGCCCGAAACCATGAGCCAAGAAAGACGAGCCATGCTCAGAGCTTATGGTGCAACCTTGGAACTAACACCGGGTACAGAAGGAATGCGGGGTGCAATTCGCAAAGCTGAACAAATCGTAGCCGAAACTGCCGACGCATATATGCTACAACAATTCTGCAACCCAGCCAACCCCAAAATACATCGAGAAACCACCGCCGAGGAAATTTGGGCAGATACAGATGGGGAAATTGATATCTTAATTGCTGGTGTTGGTACTGGTGGGACAATTACTGGTGTCGCCGAAGTACTCAAAAGCCGCAAGCCGAGTTTGCAAGTGATAGCCGTTGAACCCAGCAACAGTCCAGTCCTCTCTGGTGGTGAAGCCGGGCCCCATAAAATTCAAGGTATCGGCGCCGGATTCGTCCCCGATGTCCTCCGTCTAGAATTAATTGATGAAGTGATTCGCGTCAGCGACGACCAAGCAATGGCTTATGGAAGGCGGTTAGCAAAAGAAGAAGGATTATTATCTGGGATATCCTCCGGCGCTGCTTTGTGTGCTGCAATTCAAGTGGCGAAACGCCCGGAAAATGCCGGAAAACTCATCGTCATGATTCAGCCTTCCTTCGGTGAACGCTATCTCAGCACCCTCATGTTTCAAGATTTGACATTAGAAACCGCTGGGGCGCGCTAGGGGAAGAACCTTTAGACAGCTTGCGTGGTAGAGATTATTGTAGGGGCACAACATGTTGTGCCCCTACCCGTGTAATGCTTGGTTTTTGCGCTTGTGCGGCTTCGAGAAAAGCTATCACCTGTTCTCGCTTAACTGTCGGAAATCCTTCTAGGAAATCATCAATCGACTCTCCCGCCTTCAAATAATCCAGCAGGGTTTGCACAGGTACTCGCGTTCCAGCGAAGACTGGCGTACCACTCATCACATCTGGTGATGCGGTAATGATTGCTGACTGACTCATTTTCCCTCTTATAAAAGCATTGCTAGGCTGTCTCATTTTAATATCAACCATTGCCGTAAGTAGCTGGGCGACGTTAAAAAAATGCGATCGCCCCGCTCTGCTACACTCTAAAAGGAAAAAAGAGCAAGCATAAAGGGTAAAAGGGGTAAAGCATAAAGGACTACTGAAAAGTCCTCCCGGCAGCGCAGACAACACGAAAACCAAAAGTGACATGGTGGTTGACGCGGTAGTTGTTGCTGCGGGACGCAGAACGGCAGTACCTAGGAGTGCTGAACCAGGAACCACCCCGCAGTACGGCAGAGCTATTATTATCATTAAGCCAAGCACTACCATCTGTTGTCGCTCCTTCATAGCTGTCATACCAAGTATCTTGACACCATTCCCAAACATTCCCGTGCATGTCATATAATCCAAAGGCGTTGGATGGAAAACTTGCTACTTTTGTTGCCTGTTGACGATACTTACCCTTTGGTTCAGAAGCATAAGTAAAATTTCCATCGTAATTTGCTAATTCAGTTGTCATTGTCTCCCCAAAGTGAAATGGTGTCGTTGTTCCTGCTCGACAAGCGTATTCCCATTCTGCTTCACTAGGTAGGCGATATTGGTTATTTGTATGTTTTGAAAGACGGGAGCAAAACTCAACTGCATCACACCAGGAGACTTGTTCTACTGGTCGGTTGTCTCCTTTAAATTTAGATGGATTGGGTTTCAAGTCACGGTTAACTTTGGGTAGTGTTGCTACTCTTTTCCATTGGGCTTGAGTGACGGGATGTTTACCCATGAAGAATGATTCAACAGTTACTTGATGCTGGGGTTTTTCTCTATCATATCCTTCCCCTGATGGCGAACCCATGAGAAATTTGCCACTGGGAATCGCCACCATTTCTAAAATGACACCATCGCCTAAGTCTTCAGTAAAATATTCAGCTTGACCTTTTTCTCGTTTAACTTCCTGACCTTTATTATCTACCGTCACCACATCAAAGCTAAATGTTGGTATTTCAGGAGTTACTGACCTTTCTCCCCTCGGTGAAATAACAGGCTTAGGAATTGGGGATGGTGAAGACTGTCCCTGGCGCTTTTCAATTCTGATAAATGCTGCCATCACCTGGATATCTGACCCCCTAGCAGCCACATTCACCCGCAGCCATAACTGTCTAGCTAATTCCCAATCTTCTTGATCTTCGGCTTCACGAGCATCTAGTTTCAGTTGGTTAATATCATGAAGCGTCGAGTAGTCGGGTAACAAAATTAAGTGTAGTTTTGTCGCAGGTTCGGCTGTAACGTAGGGATATTGCGGAGTTCTCCCGTACTTTTGATTAATTGTGGGTACTCTTGATTGTAAATATCTATCCAATCTTTCTACTGTGGCGCAGTTCCCAGCACCTGCAATCCTCAACCCTTCTAACAACGCTTGAGTGAATGAGCCGTGTTGTAACTGCTCAATTTCATAAGACTTTTGACGGGGACTGCAAGAATAGAAGGTGACGACTCCCTGATGTTCTTCACCAATACCCATTCCCGATCTGCTACCTTCATCGCGGCAAGCATCTAAAAACAAGACTACATTATCAGCGCCACTGCGGCGCAATCTTTGGGTGACATATTCAACAGGGATTGCTGAATGTTCTACATCGCCTGGGTCGCTATCGATGAGCATGAGATAGTCCCGGTCAGCTTCCCGACGACCATGACCTGCAAAGAAAAACCAGAGATTATCCCCTGGCGCTAATAGTGGCGTTTCAAAATTTGCTCGTAAAAATCGCCGCAAGTGACCGTAAGTTGGCTGAGTGGGAATTGGTGGATTGGTTGCGATTGCGGGAGAATCGTCAGTGAAGAGGAAAACTTGATCAAACTTGGCTTCGATTTTAAACCAATCGCCCATAGCTTCGGCGTCTAGTTTGGCGTAATTTAGCTGCTGAAGATTGTTGTACTGATTAATGCCGATCGCTATTGCCCAATTTTTCGCCATTTTTGCATTGGTATGCTCGTCTTATTGCCATTTTAAGTGTTACTACTGAATAATGGTTGATAATCGCCCACAGCTTTGATAAAAACTAGTTAAATCAAGAATAATCTAAATAATTAAATTTATGTCAGTAGAAAATTCCACCCCAAATGCCATCTGGATTATTACTGAAGAAGTTGCTGAAAGCTCAAGTACAACCAAGGAAACAATCACAGATAGTGTAACCAGAAGTATTGGAGCCAGAAGCAGTGGCGATATAGGAGGACGACTCGGCGAAATCCAAACTACTGAAGAAATAGTTTTCAGTCAACAAAAAGGCGAATTAGTAATTACTAGACGCAAAGTAGAGGTAACTAAACTCAAGCAAGAGATGCAGGGGTTTCTGCAAGCTATGCGGGAGGTGCTTGATGAAGCTGACCAACCCAATTCTAAGCTCCAGCTTGATGAGGTGGAACTGTCAGTAGAAATTAATGCCGAAGGAAAAATCAGTTTATTTGGAATTGGTGGTGGTAAAGCAGGAGGAAAAGGAGCGATGACTTTTAAATTTAAGCGGAAATAATTGGTATTTGAATATGGGAAGGAATTGGGCGATTGTGGTAATGTAATTATGAACACACACTTCTACTATGGGATAAATAGCCTACTTACGCCTAAGTAATTCTCAATGTAAAACACAATCTCTATCAGGCGTTCAATACACTGCTCTCGATAGTCTCGCTCAACTACACGATCAACATTTGCAATAGTAACTACAGGTAAGGAAGTTGGCAGACTTTCTTCTCGGATCACCTGCTCTAAAGAATCTTCTCCCTTCATACTACGATTTGCTGTCAAGAGAATCATCTGCCTTTCTTGGGCAAATCGCCAAACTATGCGGTCGCTGCTTTCTATTGGTAATTGAACTTCATCAAAGGACACAAAACGAATAGACAAAGTATCGAGCCATCCTTCAGTCGTCAGGCTACCAAACAGCATTAGGGCTTGCCCTTCAATATTATGATCGATGAGAAAAATCATTGACTGAGTGCAGCACGTTTAGCTTTGCGTGCTTGCAATTTTTCCCAAGCGGCTTTGTACTCCGGTTTTGGTGTCAATGTCGCAACATAATCCAAACGCTCTTTGTTACGTTCTTCCCAATACTGGCGAATTTCTTGGGCTTGTTGTAATACGCTCTGATATTCTGCTTCTACTTCAGCACGATGGGTTTCAATGTAAGACATTGCTGCATTAAACTGCTCATCGGTGATGTAGAAATAATTGCGAATTAAATGGGGTGCATAACCTTTATGGATATAGTCCATTAACTGATATAAAGTGATGCGTGTACCTGCGATTGCCAGTCCGCGTTCTGTACGAATAATAGTCGGTTGGTCAGCTAACTCTTGGGGCATATACGATCATTCTTTGGGTGTTATTTTCATATTACTCTTACCCTACACAAAAGAGTCCTTCTCCAAGTCGGCATAACACAACGCCAGCCGCCTTAACTTTGGGAACCAAAGCACGGCGCTGGCTCTTATAGGTTTCTAGACTGCTTTAACATCCTCTTCTGGTGCTTTTTCGGCAACAGATTTTGAGCGGGCGGCTCTGATTTTGCGGATGCGGTCGCTATTACGAACACCACCAGCCATTTCATACTCGCGGCTGTCTTTACCGTACTTAATTGCAACCGCCATCAGCATCTTTTCACAAAGCTGGCTCAAGTTTTTTTCTATTTCTTCAATTTCAGTTCTAGAAGAATCAACTACAGACAAAGCACTATTATAAACGTCAATTTTTGTACGTAAATGGTCAATTGAAGTTATCAATTTTTCCATGCTATAATCTTCATCAAATTTCACTGCTGGCAGAATCGATTTGAGTCCAGAAAATCTTAAATGAGCTTTTTCTAAAACGCGGGATGTTCTTTTTCTAAACGCCATAAGTTTATTTTTTTAAGATGCTTCCAAGGCTAGCTTGCCCTAATTAAATGTCTTTTTGGTTCAGTGTAATTTACAATTTTTATCAGATAATTTTAGGTGATTCCAGTAATTTCCCGGTATTTACAGCAGATGGCAAGTCGGTGAGGTACAAATAATTGTAAGGGCACAACAATGTTGTGCCCCTACCTGCATATCTCATTTACCTGAAATATGCTGTATTCGTATCACGCATTTTGTGAAATGGTACAAGACCGCTCCGGTTTCAACTCACACCGCTACGGTTCCAACTCAGACCGCTACGGTTCCAACTCAGACCGCTCCGGTTCCAAGTTAGACCGCTCCGGTTCCAAGTTAGACCGCTCCGGTTCCAAGTTAGACCGCTACGGTTCCAATTCAGACCGCTACGGTTCCAACTCAGACCGCTCCGGTTCCAACTCAGACCGCTTCTGTTGGTTTGGGAGTCGTAAATACTTGCTCTTTTCTGGTATTGCGACATGGAAAAAGCGATATCTGACGACAAGTCGCTCTGTGTCTAGCTATGTTGAGGTAGTGCGATCGCCTGATGAGCTAATTCTTTAACTAATGACTACTGCTAGTTTCCTTTTGGTGGTGTCCTTTACAGCCACCTTTTTCGTGATGGTGATGATGATTTCCATTGTGGGCACAATTTTGTAAATCTTGTCCCATGAGGTTTTCAGCCATTTCTCGGAAGGATTCATCAATCGGTTTTAAACCAATCCAAGCATCAATTTTGGCGACATCAAAGCCAAAATCGCGGCGATCGCCTACTTGTAATAAAGGACGACGAATCAATAGTGGATCTTGAACCATCAGCAACAAGGCTGTTTTTTCATCCAGTTTCTCTGGAACCACCTCACCAGATTTTATCCGTGGAGCCGAGGGATTAAACCATTCTGCCACAGGGCGATCGCCAAAAAATAACCGCAAATTTTCCACTGTCCAAGGTTCCGTTAGCAAACTCTGAGCTACCACCTCATGACCAGCCGCTGTTAACAAAACTTTTTGCTTTGTACCACCTTTACAGCCTGGTTTTTCATAGAAAATTACTCTCGCCATTGAGTCATCTCCTAGTTAGATTACTGAAGCAGCAAAGTACTATTTAGCAATGAAATCTTACTAGACTTGTTACCAAAGTCTAATTTATTTACAAAAAGAGAATAAAGGTTTAAAGCCGAGTGGAATTATGGGCGAAATAATCTCTGTTTCCGAAGGGAGCTAGAAACCCCACTCAAATTGTGGGTGACTTATTTTCCCTGTTCCCTGTTCCCTATTCCCTGTTCCCTTTCATATATTTAACCATCTATACACGCAGAGAAACGCTGTTGATGTATTCATATCAATCACGTTTGTATAGACCTTTATTATCGCATAATCATACTGCTTTTGGAAAAATGCTTAATACATTGATACCTGCATCTTGCCAATTTTATTATTTAAAACTTTTTAGCCACATGGCTAACTATATCAAACTCAAATCTTGTCTTCGGGTCAGTTTCGCCATAAATATTAAAAGTAACCGTAGGTTCCTCCCCCACTGCTTCTACACTATGGATAGCATCGGGAGTAAAGCTGATAATATCTCCAGGAGCTAAGGTAATTTCCCCTGTATTGGCAATTTGATCTGGCGATTCTGGGGCGTGAGTCCGCCGCCAAAAAGTGTTTTTTTCCTGTCCCTTAAGCACACCTACTATTCCCCAAGTTCCATGATTATGAATAGTAGATATTGTTCCTGGCGCAAATGTTACCGTTTGTACCGTTAACGGAAAACCCAACTCATCATACAGCAGTAAAACAGAAGTTCCAGTTTGCGGACAAGGTGCTAAATATCGACTACGCACCCAGTAAGAATTAACAATTAACCGCCTGACCAACATTCTAATTTCTGGCAAACAAGTTGATTGATATTCGGCTTGATTGAGCACATTTTCCACCTCAGTCAAAAACCGATAAAAGCGATAATTTTCTTGTAATAAATCCCAAGCTCTCACAGATTTACACACCTGTAACTGACCATCATCAGTTACCAACCAATCCCTACCTTTCATAAATTTTAAACCATCAGTTGAAATGAATTTTGCGGCAACAAAGGCAGAGCAGGAGAAATAGGATTAACCACAGGTATCGGCTGATTAGGAATTAACGGCGTAGAAATAGGAGTATAACTAGTAGATTGAAATGAAGGGCGATAAACAGATCCAGTATTGGAAAACAAATAACTCATAGTTTTTTACTCACGACAAATCACTAATCTTCTTCTGATGGACGAGTGAGAATATCAAACAAGATTCCTGCCCCAAAATCATTTTTATTGTCAATATTTTTCACTCTGGCGCTAATTTCTTTCGCTAGTTCTAGCTGTCCTAGTTTAGCTAACACTAACCCAGACGCAGCATAAGCATTTAAATATAGCCTGATTCGAGGCTCTTCAGCGCGATTCACCAATATGGGCTGAAGTAATTGCCAATCGTCAGGTAATTTTTCTAGTTCTCTAATTTTATCTAATAATTGACTTGTTGTTTGCAGTGCTAATTGGTAATTATTTTTGTAATAAAAAAATCTATAGGCTGCCACAAAAACATCAGTATGTTCTCCAGCCAATGCCAAAGCTTGCTGTATATAAATTTCTGATTCCAGTGTATTTTCCCAATTTTTTGCTGCCAACATCAATAAATTTTTGATATTTTCTGGTACTTCAAACCATGAGAATTTTGTTGAATCGACTTGCATAATAATCTCCTGGAGGGAGGAAGAGAAAGAAAGAGGGAGTTTTTTTATACTCAATTCCCTATTTCCTAATCTCCAGTCCCTAATTACCTAAAAAATACTGAGAACGTACACCAAAGTAAACAGCACAATCCAGATAATATCTACAAAGTGCCAGTAAATTTCTGCCATCTCAATACCAGTGTGTTTGCTAGCAGAATAGTGACCGGGTTGACGCGATCGCCATACCACACCCAAAATCAATAAAATGCCGATAAACACATGTAAACCGTGAAAACCAGTCATGATATAAAAGCAGTTAGCAAAGACATTGGTAGTCAAACCATATCCCAGCGTCGCATACTCATACACCTGACCACCTAAAAAAACCACGCCCATAATGGCAGTAATTACATACCAAAAGCGCATCCCCTTAACATCATTCTTCTTAATAGCTGCATCACCCAAATGAATGACAAAGCTACTAGAAACCAGAATGATAGTGTTAATAGTCGGTAAGAAAAGTTCTACCTCAGTTTCTTTCGGCGGCCAAACATCAGCCATACCTCGAAAGAACAAAAACGTCGCAAAAAATCCACCAAACATCAAAGATTCTGAGACTAAAAATGTTAACAGTCCCACAACCCTCAAATCTGGGTGATGTTCCTCATGTCCACTCGTCGCTAGCGTCATATTTATCTACCCTCAAAATTGCGCTCTTTCTTTGCGCCTTTGCGCCTTTGCGCGAGCTATTAATTAAATGAACCGCAAAGACACAAAGAGCACGAAGGAACAAATATCTGGACTAAGCACTAGCCTCTGTCGTCGTTGGCTGCGCTGTTGTATCATGACCATAGTCGTAGGGGCCGTGAGTGACAACAGGCAACACTTCCCAGTTTTCAATTGCAGGTGGTGAACTGGTTGTCCATTCTAAAGTTAAAGCTTGCCAAGGATTATCACCTGCTAATTCCCCTTTCATCCAACTTTGAATCATGTTAATGGTGAAGGGAATGACTGATAAACCCAAAATAAAGGCGCCGTAGGTAGAAATCACATTCAAGTCGATGAATTGTGGGTCATACATTGCGACTCTACGGGGCATACCTTTCAAACCTAACTCATGCATGGGTAAGAAGGTTAAGTTTGTGCCGATGAAGGTGAGAGCAAAGTGAATCCGTCCCCAAGTTTCATTCAACTTGCGTCCTGTCATTTTGGGGAACCAGTGGTAAATTCCAGCGTAGATACCAAACACGGAACCACCGAACAAGACGAAGTGGAAGTGAGCGACTACATAATAGGTGTCGTGGACGTGGACATCAAAGGGAGCAGTTCCCATAGTGACGCCGCTTAAACCGCCCATGACGAACATGCACAACAACCCAATGGCGAATAGCATGGCGGTGGTGAACCGGATCTTACCACCCCAGAGGGTCGCAACCCAGGCGAAAATCTTGACGCCAGTGGGAACGGCAACAATTAAGGTGGAGATGGTGAAGAAAATCCGCATCCAACCGGGGGTACCGCTGGTGAACATGTGGTGTACCCAGACGAATAACCCGACAACGCAGATGGCGACGCTGGAATAGGCGATCGCTTTATATCCGAAAATTGGTTTACGGGCGTGAACGGGAATCACTTCGGACATGATACCGAAGATGGGCAGAATCATTAAATAAACTGCCGGGTGAGAATAGAACCAGAACAAGTGTTGATAAATAACAACATTACCACCTGCATCTGGTTTGAAGAAAGATGTGCCAAAGTTGAGGTCAAACAACAGCAACACCAAACCCGCCGCTAACACTGGTGTGGAGACGAGGGCGAGAATTGAGGTGGCTAAAATTGCCCAGCAAAATAAGGGAACTTGATCCCATTTCATGCTGGGAACCTTCATGTTTAAAATGGTGATGACAAAGTTGAGCGAACCCAAAATTGAGGAAGTCCCCACCAACACGATCGCTAAAATCCACATGGTTTGAGCAGTATGTGCTGTCACCAAACTTAGAGGTGGGTAAGCTGTCCAACCAGATTGGGCGCCACCAAAGATAAAACTACCAAGCAGTAATAAACCTGCGGGGGGGTTTAACCAAAAGGCGATCGCATTTAATTTGGGGAAAGCCATATCTCTAGCACCAATCATCAGCGGTACTAGATAGTTACCAAATCCCCCAATGGCGCTGGGAACAATCCACAAAAAGATCATGATTGTTCCGTGATTGGTCATGAAAGCGTTGTATAAATTGGGGTCGAGTAAATCTGCGTCCGGTGTCGCTAATTCTACCCGAATGGCCATCGCCATCAATCCACCAATCAGATAAAACACAAACGCTGTCACTAGGTATTGAATACCAATCACCTTGTGGTCAACATTGAATGTAAAGTAATCTTGCCATTTCCACGCTTGCGGATGGGAAGCGTGGCTAACCGCCAGTTTTTCTGGTGGTGTATTCCGGGGAAATTCTACCTTGGTCATATTTTTGTCATTTGTGGTTGGTCATTTGTTATTTGGTATTTGTTTTTGCTCACCAATAACTAATGACTCTTGACTATTGACTTTAGAGTTGCTGCGCTCACACCTAAATGATCACCATGGGGTGCGAGAAACTCTGAAGCGGATAAGTTCGCGGGGTTAAGTGCGATGGTTGCTTGTAAATCTGGCTTTTGAGCTAGTTGACTTTCTTTGAGCCAGTTCTCATACTCTTGTGGAGTGTGGACAATTACTTGCGATCGCATTGAGCCGTGATAACCACCGCACAACTCGGTACAAACTACCGGATAAGTTCCTGGTTTGGTAGCTACGAAGCGCAATTCAGTAGGGATACCAGGAAGCGCATCTTGTTTCAAGCGGAATTGCGGTACCCAGAATGAGTGAATCACATCCAACGCCGACAAGTTTAATTGCACGTCTGCACCTACAGGAACATGCAATTCCCCAGTAGTAATCCCAGTATCCGGGTAATTAAAAATCCAAGCATACTGCATCCCTTGGACATTCACCACCAAGTCCGCTGGTTTACCTTGGGTTTTTGGTGAGGCGCCAATCCCAATGCTAGGAGCACTGGTAGCAGCCGACGACGAGGTATCATCGAGAGTAGCGGCTATGGCACTTCCTTGCACATGTGCCATATGTGCCGCCCCATGAGGATGACCCGCAGGCTCAAATCCACCCATTTGGTTATAAACATCTACACTGTAGATACCTAAACCAATCACAATCACTGTAGGAATAGCAGTCCAAAAAATTTCTAAGGGAATATTTCCTTCTACTGCTACTCCGTCAGTATCATCTCCTGGACGGCGACGATATTTAACCAAAAAAATGACGATAGTACCTTCTACCACCAAAAATAGCGCGATGGCGATGGTAAGCATGACGTTGAAAAACCCGTCTACCAAAGGCGCTTGTAGCGACGCTTCCACTGGTAGCAAGCTGTGATTTTGACCAATCCAAATGCTGACTACTCCGACTAATATACCAGCAATCAGCGTCCATAATGAAACAGGGATTTGTTGCATACATACTACCTGCTCTGTAAAACGCTGTTATTGGGGAATTAAGTCCTTGGGTATTGGAGAAGATGACGGGGTGTGGGTAAAAAAAGAATTTATGTTTCCCATCTTTTTGTCTCCGTCTTCCCCTTCTTCCTTCATCCCTCGTTCCTAGTTCCTTCTTTCACAGGGCAGCGTTTTTTGTTTTCTCTCACTAATTTTCTAACTTAAACCTATAAAAAATGGGGGAAATTTCCATATCTTTTCATATCTTTCCCCCCAGAAATTAAAACTATATCTCAACTCCCATCACAAAGGAGCCTGAGATTTTAAAAAAAATCTATGGTTGCTGAAAAAGCACTGTTAGCCATAATATTAATTAGGCTAAACTAGCAGCAAGTATGAATTTGTTAATCAATAACATTTAGCAATTTACGGTTTTGTTTACTGCGAACTTTCTACGTAGTTTCAGTAAATATTTAGCATTCCCCTCAGATTACCTTGCTGAGTGCTAAAACATCGTCTCTGATTCAATATCAGCTTTCCAAAGCCACATGAGTGTAGCAATTTTTAGGACAAATCCGCGCGCAAGCTTCACAACCAATACAGCCTTCTGGATTCGCTACTGTCATCACTTTCCGTTCAATTTCTTCGTCGTCTTCATCCTCAACAAATTCCCCTTCTTCGTTCAGCGCCATCAAGCCTAGTACATTGTAACCACAAACTTTAATGCATCTGCCACAGCCGATACATTTATCTTTGTCAATCCCCTGGGCAAATTTTGGTGTCCAAGTTTTACCGCCAAATGTCAATCCTGTTAGCTGTGCCATGAATAAACCCCCGGCAATTTTGCCTACAACTTCGTTTGTTCTTTGATTATCATCCTAACTCCATCTTAATTCCTGATTTTTGTTATTAAACAACCATTGGATTCATCATCAAAATTTTCTGACTTACTGAGCAATATTAATGTTTTTAGCTGTTTGATTTCTAGAAAAATTATTGCTAATATTTTTCACCAAATTATTTCAATCAGCCCCTAACCTGTAGTTTGTAGTCAGCACTTTAGTGCTAAAAATCTAGAGCCACAAGCTAATTTCATCAAACATACATCCTGATTTTATTACCCCATCCTAATACCATTTCACTTTAATAATGGTACAAACACGTTGGTAGGGAACAGTGCCGTGCCCCTACGTGTCAACTTAAGCCAAAGGCTTATCCCACGGTTATTTTACCCCACCCCGGTTTTGTCTAAAGCCAAAACCTCCCCTCCCCTTGCCAAGGGGAGGGGATTGAGGGGAGGGGTAACGCGGATCGTGATGGTAATTGAGTGAATTAAAATCATGGTTTCACAAGGGTTTTACGTTAAGTTGACACCAATGAACAGTGTTCCCTACGAGAAATCTATCTGTATCAACGTTTTTGTGAATTGCTATAACGATGGTTGCCTGTTTGGCTTGGGGTATAAATCCACATACATAACTCTCTGTTCCCTGTTCCTTTTTATTGGGATTTTAAATCAATTAATCCATCATATTTTGACAAAATAAATGATATTTATACCAGTAATCATCTGATAAGTTAATGTTTTAAATATCAAAAATATAAGTCAAACTGTATTGAAATATACAACATATATCCCTATTGTTGGAATTTGGATATAGCAATCATATTTAATTTTTGAAAAAAGACTCACTACACTTTTACTCCCTTTTTCCTCTTCCCTATTCCCTTATTAAATATTCTGCGACACAAATATGAAACAGCTAAATGTTATTTCTGCACAGAAACTAAATTGATAATCTACCGTTAATTTGTCAAGGGAAATGTAACACTCATGGCAGAATATTAATTAACATAAAATATTAAAATGCTTAATAATCGTCATTAACAGACTGGACAAAAAGCTTCAATGTTCCCCAAAAACAATTTGGATTTTCCATAAATTATTTAAAAGTTACTAATCAACAAAAATGTTAAGAAATATTCCTAAGCTCACAGTGAACAAAATCATCAAAACTATTATGAAGAGTATAGTTAATAAAGAACTGATATCAGGCTTAATTAAAAAGCCGTAAACAGCTTTTAAACAGACGTCAAGTTTGAATATGGATGTGGGGAGTTAGTGAGGCAAGAATTTTTTTCTTGCTGTAAAAATAATTTGGTTACAAGTCGTCCAGGTCATCAATAAACAGGACACATCCAGGGGAGACTTAAACCAAACATCTCAACGATTAGAGTGGGAAAAATCCATATGCCATATACAATTCCTAACAACAGTTGCGTTGGATGTGACAATTGCCGTCCCCAATGTCCCACAGGTGCAATCAAAATAGAGAACAATGAATACTGGATTGATCCTTGTCTTTGCAATAATTGCGAAGGCTATTATCCCGAACCGCAATGCGTCATCGCCTGTCCCACTCAGTCTCCCATACCTTGGCAAGCCAAAAAGGGGAGATGTAAAGTTGAGCCAAGAAATGCTACCAGCCCAGATTTATTTTCTAATGGAAAAAATCATCCATTTGCTTCAGCGATCGCTATTTGGGAAGCTTGTAATGTCCTCGCCCAGCGCACATCCTTAAACTGGGAAATCGATGATGGGGGCTATCTTTCCTATCGAAGACAAGTTAACCAAGGTAGAGGAGCGATCGCTTTCCACATCCAAGATCCTTTTCAAGTCAGCACGCGAACCACACAAATAGCAGCTATTGAAGCCTTAGATATTCGTTCCGCTTGCATTCATCTTATTTTCGCCGCCCACGTCACAACTTTAGAACAATCTTGGGAGCAAGAATTTACCATCGACGAACGACAACTAGAGAAATATTTAGGATTAGAAAAACGCAAAGACCTCAGCAAAAATGCCAAGCTAGCTTTAATGAAAAATATTGTACAGCAAGCTTGCTCTCTCATAGTTTCTATTGACTGGCCACCACAAGGTAGAGTCAAAGGATTCTCAGTTCAAGGTAGTCGCTTGTGGCATTTACTCAACATTGAACACTACTTTCAAGAAGATGATTTAGGGTGTAAATATTTAGTCGGATTAACATTTAAAATCAAAGCGGGAGCATGGGCACAACATTTTCTCAACAAACAAGCATGTAAAGAACGCACCGCATTTTATCAATATGGTAGCCTCCCCAAAACCCTGTTAACCACAGTCATGAGCATTTGGCAGCAACACGAAGGAGCAGCTAGATTAATGTTATGGTTGTTGTTTAAAACCAAAATGGGCAAAGAACAACGCATCACCATTCCTACCTTGCTGCGCGTTGCTTATGGTGAAGAAAAAATGGCGATCGCCTCCACCCAAAGAGAAGAACGCAAACGCCTACTGCGGACATTTGAAAGCGATTTAGAAGTCCTCAACCATTACGGAATCAAACCTAAATTTGATCCCATTACCTACCCAATAGAAATTCAACCCCTCTGGGCAAAATTAATAGATATTCCCGAAGATCCAGAAGCAGCCTTAGAATTTTGGACAAACGACGGTGGCTGTGAAACCCGCCTCACAGACACAGGCCCCCGTGGTAAATGGAATATGTTAATGAATGCAAGGATTCTATCCTTTGAATTACCCCCAGAATGGGATCAGCACAGTTGTGACTCAGAAAAAAAACAGCGCCGCACAGTTAACAAAACCAAGAGAATCACCAAAACCACAAGTGATTTATTGGGAGAACAGATTTTGCAAGCACGCAAAAACCTCAATCTTTCCCAGCGAGAATTAGCAAAGTTGACAGGTAAAAGCCAAAGCTGGATTCGGGACATCGAAAATGGTCGCTTGAAAGCGAAATTAGAAGACCAAGCCTTGTTAAGGAAAGTCTTGAATATCGCTTAATGCTGTCTGCGTCAAACCTAGAAACAGCAACAGAGTGTGAATCCATCGCTGCTTCTGACCAGCTATGTTTGTCACTCGGACTTTCAATCATCCCATGACGGTAAATCAGCAACTAATCATCATCATCGTCATCATCGCGGCGGCGTGATCTTTTACCTCGGCGTTCCTCGTCGTCATCATCATCATCATCTGAGCCACGAGAGTATTCATAGCTGTCATAGCGATCGCTTTGCTCCGAGCGTTCATCATTGTCGCGATCGTCACGACGACCTCTTCTGTAATCGCGGTCTTGTTCCTCGCGTTCTTCTCGGCCACCACCAGGACGAAACCTATTGATGAAATCTTCAATACCCATGACGTTCTAACCGTATTTACATGGAAGTTTTCATCACTTATGCTATCTATTGCTTGAATAACTGCTGTCTATCTTCAAGCTAGTATTGCCCTACTTCCAAAGATATGCTATTAGCAAACATCAATAGAATTAGCAACCGCCAAAAGAGGAATTAGTTAACAGTAAGTTCGCAAATTTATCGGCGATAGTCATACCTTTATCTGGCATAACAATAAGAAAAAACCCCTCTCACCATCTCAATCAAGTCAACGCCAACTAACTTCAACTTTTCTTTGTCCTACAACTGTTGGCGCATCAACCCGTAAATTTAACTGCTCACAACGCACAGTTAAAAACGCTTTACCTAAACCGATATCAGCAAAGGGACTTTCCGGGGGAACTTCCAAATGAGAACCAACCAAACTCAAACAAGATGCAAACTCTGTAGGAAACATCAACAAATCAGCGCCCATTGTACTGAAAACAGATGCACCCAAACGCAATTTCCACGCCCAGCTTTGTTGACCATAACTAAGACTGCACAACAGCCGATTTTGCTGACGGACAGTAACATGCTTCCCATTTTCCCAAGCAAAATCAGCTAACTCTTTTGGTAGTCCCCAAATTTCCCTACCACCAGCCACAGAGTCAGGATTATCAACATAAATATGAGAAATCCAACCGCCAATTTTTCCTTGATAACTGACTACAGCCGGAGCAACAATTAACTCACTATATTCTAAGACTGAGCCTGATTGATAATTAGATAAATATACACTAGCAAGAGTTTTGCCAGGCCATAGAGCAATAATGTTTAACTCTGCAGGTATCAAGTGACGAACTCGGTCAATATCGATCAAATGCAGAGTTTGAATAGCCAAGCCTATCAATGTCCAAGGTGTTTTTGGATACGGCATATCAACAATACTTCCTCGAAACTAAAATTAAATTTTCACTATCTCCACTAACTAAATAAATGTTACCGAATTAGTCAAGATTTCAATCACTTACTGTTCTAACCACTCCAACAACCCCAGAGAAGTAACTCCACCAAAAAAGTGAGCACCAATCATATTAACGTTTGCGAGTATTACAACAATATCTAACGAACGAATGATGTTTTCCGGGTTGTAAACTGCTAATCCTTGGGGTTGGGCTAGAGATTTCGCCAGCACTACTGCAACTGTCATTTCAGAGCCAACAAAAGAAATTAATAACCCTATCAAACTAACTATTAATCCAATCTGTAAAACTCGAATTACGTCCTCCTTCCTGGGATGGTTTTCTGGACTTGGTGCTTGCAAACGTCTAGCTAGAAGCCTGTAACGGAAAGCCCAATATACCCGGAAGCACAGCAATAATATGGCAACAATAGCTAAAAATATGCCGAAACCAATGCCTGGATTATTCGTTTGAGCAGTAAGGTTACGGCTAAAGGACGCAAATAACAAAACGATGCCAGAAATACCACCTAGTAGTAACTGTACCCAAAAGCTTACCCGACTTGCTAGGCGAAAAATAGCCGCAAATTCTTGTTTGGTCGGTGGTTGTGAGAAAGATTCTAATTTCTTCAACATATAGCAATCCGCATTGATTTCTGAAATTATTTACGTAGGTAGGGAACAGGAAAGAAAGGAAATAGAGGTGTACTGATTTTTTTCAAAAACCAACATACGAGTCCTATATACACACTCTTAGTTATTATTCATTGGTTTAGGGCTGGCGATCGCCCGTCATTTGGTAGAATTCGATGGCACTATCGATGTAGAAAGCCAGGGAATAGGGTAAGGGGCAACATTTTTTAAGACTTTATCTGCATGAGTTGGCAGTGTGAAGAAAGATAAGTTATCAATTACGCAGCATTATGTGGCAATGATTAATTATTTTTTTCTTTTTGTAAATGATTAAAAATCATGAATAAGATAAAGTAAGTTCTTAGTGGAGTCGAGTTAATATCTGTAAAAGAAGAATTGCAGCAGTTTTTAAAACTAGACACAATTAAATTATTACAACAGTATTATCAATAATAAAGTCCCCCTTTTTAAGGAGAGCCACTGCGCCCTTGCGGTTAAAAAACTTGTTTTCAAGAGCGTTTCCGAAGGGTAGCACGTGGCGTGGATTTTGGGGGATCTAAAACTTTCCAGGCATTCTATACCCTGCAAGTGCTGATACTACTCAGTGGGATTAATTGCTAACTGCAACTCTTCAACTGTCTTAGCCACAACAATACTACGCAAAATTTCTTTCAACTGCTCTAAATTAGAAATTGGGGTGATTTGGGGCATAAATTCTAAACCCTCACGGCCAAATTTCACTTCCAAACTCATTTCGATATTAGACAAAATATTTTCTCTCCGTCCCCGCGCTTCGCCCCGTGCTTCGCCCCGTGCTTCGCCCTCCGCTTCGCCCCGCACTTGTCCCTCGCGTAAAATTTCCTGATACCAAGGCGATTCACGTAATACAGCCATATCCCACCTCATAATTTCTTGAACTAAAGCACTCTCTAGTACAAACGTAGCAAAAAAAGCTAAAACTGTTTCCAGTTGATTTAGTTGTTGATCAGCACGCAATATTTGCAATGCTTCTCGGATTGTAGACTCACTCTCACCGCCTTTAAGAATAGGTACAAAGGGTAGTAACGAGGGTAAAGGTTGTTGAAATGCAATGTTGACATCAACCTCCCAGAGATTAATTACGCGATAATCTTGTATTGCTCGCAATCCAGCAAGATTGGATGTAAAGCTTGTAGGTATTTCCGTATCGCCCGTTGGAAGAATATTTATTAATACAGGGTATGTTGGTAATTGATATTTCTCTTCTGCTAATGCAGTATAGGCACGCATCCGTCGCGGCATTTTGGTTTGATAGCGCAGTTGTAATTCGTTAAGAACGAGAAATTTCCCGTATTCCTGGCTCTCGGCGCTGATTAAAACGTCACTTTCTCGGCTAATCCATTGAAATTGAGAGTCGAGAATTTCACCTGCAATCACATCGGGTATCTGTGTTACCCATTTGACCCAGTTGTCGGGTGCAAGGCTAATTAACTTTTTGGTGCTGATATCTGCGGGTTTTGCCATCTGGGTATAAATGCATTCACAAAAAATCTGTAAAAAGCTTACAGCATAAATTATTGGTTATGGCGTTTCTCGTTTTATGATGGTACATTTCGTCGAGGTTAGGGGCTAGGAACTAGGGGCGCTTAGGCTAGCTAGGATGTACGTACCTCATGTAAATCTAAGTGAGTTGGACATAGCTAAAAAAGGGCGGGCTTTTCAGCCCACCCCAAAAAATATACAAGAGTATTCTGTTGCTAATTAACCCAACAAAGCCTTAGCTTTAGCCAAAACATTATCAACACTAAAACCAAACTTTTCTAAACAAACACCACCAGGAGCGGAAGCACCAAAGCGATCAATACTCACAGTATCGCCTTCAGTACCCACATACTTGTGCCAGCCGAAGCTAGCAGCAGCTTCCACAGACAAGCGCTTGGTGACAGCTTTTGGTAGCACAGACTCTTTATAAGCTGCGTCTTGCGCTTCAAATAGATCCCATGCAGGTAAGGAAACAACACGAACTTTTTTACCTTCGGCTGTCAGTTTTTCCGCTGCGGTGACGCACAGGCTCAATTCTGAACCAGTACCAATCAGGATGATATCGGGTGTGCCTTCGCTATCCACCACAACATATCCGCCTTTGCTGACGCCTTCGATAGAAGTACCAGCCAAGTTGGGGACATTTTGACGGGTGAACGCCAACAGAGAAGGAGCATTTTGCTTGGCTCTCTCAATTGCTACTTTGTAAGCGCCAGAAGTTTCTGTACCGTCAGCAGGGCGAAACACCGTCAGGTTAGGAATAGCGCGCAGAGAAGCCAGAGTTTCAATCGGTTGGTGGGTGGGGCCGTCTTCACCTTGGCCGATAGAATCGTGGGTCATCACCCAAATGGAACCAGCCAGAGACAACGCAGATAAGCGGATAGCCGCCCGCATGTAATCTGTGAAGATTAAGAAGGTCGCACCGTAGGGAATTAATCCCGAACCGTGTAACGCCATACCATTGACAATTGCACCCATACCATGCTCCCGTACACCATAGTGGATGTTGGGGTTTTGGTATTGTCCTTTTTGAAAGTCGCCTTTACCCTTAATTTCGGTGAGGTTGGAGTGAGTTAAGTCAGCCGAACCACCAATTAACTCTGGTAAAACTGCCGCTAGTTTATTGAGACAGGTTTCCGAGTGTTTACGGGTGGGTAATGCTTTGTCTTCAGGGGTGTAGGTGGGTAACACTTGATCCCAACCATCAGGTAGTTTACCGCTGATATAGCGTTCAAACTCAGCTGCTTCTTGGGGATACTTAGCTTTGTAATCAGCGTATGTTTTATTCCAGTCAGCCTCGTAGCCTGCACCACGTTCTACTGCTTTGCGGGTGTGATCAAGAACATCTTGAGGAATTACAAAAGGCTCGTGTTCCCACTTCAATTCTTTACGAGTTAAAGCAACTTCGTCTGTTCCCAAAGCAGCGCCGTGAATCCCAGCAGTGTTTTGCTTGTTGGGAGAACCGTAACCGATGGTGGTTGTCACCTTGATCATGGTCGGTTTATCGGTGACAGCTTTAGCTGCTTCAATAGCTTTGTGAATTGCTTCTAAATCGGTATTACCGTTTTCAACATGTAGAACGTGCCAACCGTAAGCTTCAAACCGTTTAGAAACATCTTCGGTGAATGCTACATCCGTAGAACCGTCAATGGAAATATGGTTGTCGTCGTACAGAGCGATCAGTTTGCCTAATCCCAAATGCCCCGCAAAAGAAGCAGCTTCTCCAGAAACACCTTCCATGTTGCAACCGTCACCTAAAATCACATAGGTGTAGTGGTCAACAATGGCGGCATCGGGTTTGTTATATTTAGCGGCTAGGTGGGCTTCTGCTATTGCCAAACCGACTCCATTAGCTATGCCTTGACCCAGGGGCCCTGTGGTGACTTCCACACCTGCGGTGATGAAGTTTTCGGGGTGTCCGGGGGTTTTGGATTCCCACTGACGGAACTGCTTGATATCTTCTATCGTGACGCTATCGTAGCCTGCCAAGTACAGCAGAGCGTACTGTAACATCGAGCCATGACCTGCGGACAAGACAAAGCGATCGCGGTTGAACCACTTAGGATTCTTGGGATTAAACTTCATAAAGCGATCCCAAAGTACGAAAGCCATCGGAGCCGCGCCCATCGGCAGCCCTGGGTGTCCCGATTTTGCCTTTTCTACGGCATCGATAGCCAAGAAGCGGATCGAGTTAATACAAAGTTCTTCGAGGGATTGGGTTGCAACAGCCATAATCAGATTGTTCTTAACGACGGGTTAGCACTCTTTGAGCTTCTCTTGTGGCGGGGTGATTTAATTTTCCCCCCGCAGTATCCTCATCATCCCATTCCCGATTGTCGATGGACAAGCGGGATCTCCTGAGTTTCTAGTAATTAATCACGCTAATGATTTGGTCATGCTGAACCCGCGGTTGGGGTCAGAATGATCTCTATGATACTTTTTGTGCTCTTCTTTTCAGAGAGCCGACCACTAGTAAAATTTTGGATTTTAAGGATATTTCTTGAGGGCTAGGGTGACATTATGACCACCAAAGCCGAAAGAATTGGATAAGGCCACTTCTATTTTTTGATGGCGGCTGGAGTTGGGGACGTAATCTAAATCACATTCTGGGTCGGGATTTTCCAGATTGATTGTCGGGGGAATTTGATCATTAGCGATCGCTAATGTTGTGGCTACGGCTTCAATGCCTCCAGAACCGCCCAACAAATGACCTGTCATCGATTTAGTTGAGCTAATTGCTACTTTATAAGCATGATCGCCCAGAGCTTTTTTCATCGCTGCGGTTTCTGTGGAATCATTAGCTGGGGTGCTGGTGCCGTGGGCGTTGATGTAGCTCACCTGTTCTGGAGAAAGTCCTCCATCTTTGAGAGCTAATTCTATGGCTCTGGCAGCGCCTAATCCGCCGGGGACGGGAGAAGTCATATGATAGGCATCACAGGTCATGCCATACCCGACTATTTCCGCATAAATGCGAGCACCGCGACTCAGAGCGTGTTCCAGTTCTTCCAGAATTAAAATTCCTGCTCCTTCGCCCATAACAAAACCATCGCGATCGCGGTCGAAGGGACGACAAGCATGAGCCGGGTCATCGTTGCGAGTTGACAGCGCCCTAGCTGCGGCAAACCCAGCAAACCCCAGAGGAGTAATCGCCGCCTCACAACCTCCACAAATCATGGCTTGGGCGTATCCTCCTTGAATTTGGCGAAAAGCATCGCCGATGGCATTGGAACCGGCAGCACAAGCGGTGACTGAGCAAGAATTAGGCCCTTTTGCACCCGTGTGAATTGCCGTTAATCCTGCTGCCATATTGGCGATCATCATCGGAATCATAAATGGACTACAGCGGTCTGGGCCCCGATTTAAGTAGATAGTTTGTTGGTCTTCTAGAACCTTCAAACCGCCAATACCAGAACCGATGATGATTCCCACCTGTTCTGCATTCAATTCATTAATAACTAAACCCGCGTCCGCTATGGCCTGTTTTGCCGCCGCCACCCCAAACTGGGAAAAGCGATCCATGCGCTTGGCTTCTTTGCGTTCCAAGTAATCGTGTGGATCAAAGTTTTTCACCTCACCAGCAATGCGGCAATCATGGCGAGATGCATCAAAAGCGGTGATGTAATCTATGCCATTGCGTCCACTTAACAATCCTTCCCAATATTCAGCTGGTGTGTTGCCAATTGGTGTAATCGCGCCAACACCAGTTACTACAACGCGTCTACGTTTATAATCTGTCATGACTCAGTTAAAGGTGGCGAAAAAGCAGCATACAGAGGATCTAGGGACTAAGGACTAGGGACTGGGGACTGGGGACTGAGGACTGGGTAAACTTTCAATTCCCAATGCCCAATGCCCAATACTTCGACTTACTTCGACTTCGCTCAGTACAAGTCGCTCAGTAGAACTACCCCACCATGCCCCATGCCCAATCCCCATTAGCTTTTCTAAGCAGATGCAGCAACGTTATTGTTGATGTAATCGACTGCGTGTTGAACTGATAAAATTTGTTCGGCGGCTTCGTCAGGAATTTCAATATCAAATTCTTCTTCAAAAGCCATAACTAATTCCACAATATCTAGGGAATCAGCGCCCAAATCCTCGATAAATGTGGATTGTGGTGTAATTTTCTCAGCTTCAATACCCAGTTGTTCGACAACAACTTTCTTTACCCGATCAAAAATGTCTTCTTGGCTCATAGATAAAAGTCCTTAACCGGTTGCTATAATCTGCTCTTTATGGGCAATTGTTGTTTTGAGCATATACATCTTATCGGAAAGCGCGATCGCCCGTATACTGCTCTGGGATTTTCTTACAAAAACTCTGTTGTGGGCACTGAGCACCGGGCAATAGATCACAGATTGCCAAATAGCGATCGCTGCTAGGAATGATACAACAGTATTGATGAGGGCAACTGCCTTAACTTAAATCTACTCATATGTTATCTCCAACGCTGAAATACGCTTACTTTCCTGGTTGTGTTGCCCAGGGAGCATGTCGGGAACTCTACCAATCAACTCAAGCCCTTACCCAAGCATTGGGTATTCAACTAGTGGAATTGAAAAAAGCCGCTTGCTGTGGTTCTGGCACTTTTAAGGAAGATTCTCAACTTTTAGAAGACACGGTTAATGCTCGCAACATTGCTTTAGCCGAGGAATTAAATTTGCCTCTCCTCACCCATTGCAGCACTTGTCAAGGGGTGATTGGTCATGTCGATGAACGTCTCAAGGAATCCCAAACTACAAACCCCGCATACGTTCAGCAGGTAAATAATTTACTGGTTAAAGAAGGTTGTTCGCCTTATCGCGGTAACACCGAAGTTAAACATCTCCTCTATGCGCTGGTGACAGATTATGGTATTGAAGAAATTGCCAAACGTGTCACCCACAAGTTAACTGGACTTAAATGTGCGGCTTTTTATGGCTGTTATCTCCTCCGCGCCCAAAAATCCATGCCTTATGACGACCCCTACCGCCCAGAAGCGATGGAAAATGTATTTCGCGCAATAGGTGCAGAGCCAATTTATTACCGGGGTCGCACACAATGCTGTGGCTGGCCGCTTTCTAGCTACGCTACTACCCAATCGTTTCAAATGGCGGGTACGCACATTCAAGATGCTTTGTCAAGCGGGGCTGATTGTTTAGTTACACCTTGTCCACTGTGTCACCTGAATCTAGATTCCCGTCAACCAGAGGTGGAAAAGGTGATTGGGCAAAAGTTAGGTTTACCAGTGTTGCATTTACCCCAGTTGATTGCTTTAGCTTTAGGGGTTAGTCCGAAAGAACTGGGTTTAGAGCGTCATATTGTTTCGACTAAGCCAGTGTTGGAGAAATTGGGATTTTAATATCAAAACCTCGCCGACGAGTATCAAAGACTCGTTCGCGAGTATCAAAACCTCATTCACGAGGAAAATAACCTCGCCGACGAGTATCAAAACCTCATTCACGAGGAAAATAACCTCGCCGACGAGGATAAAAGCCTCATTCACGAGGAAAAAAGACTCGCCGAAGAGAATAAAAGCCTCATTCACGAAGAAAAAAGCCTCGTTCACGAGGAAAAAAGCTTCGCCGACGACGATAAGAGCCTCGTTCACGAGGAAAAAAGCTTCGCCGACGAGTATCGTAGACTCACGTTAAAAAAATATAGCCGTAGTCACATAAGTTAGTCCGGGAGGATGTCTTGGCGCAAACTCTGCTGGATGCTTTGGAGGTGGAAGAGAAAAAGTTTCTCGCACGGTTGAGTGTGTTTCACTTACCTGTGACTGAGGATATTGTTAGGGCAATTTCTCCCGCCTGGGACTCGAAGTCCCAGGCTAATAGCGAAAGTCCTCTGAAGAGGACTGAGGATATAGGGGAGGGAATTTCTAGTCCGCTTGAGCGGACTTCGGCTATGAGCCAGGAAATTAATGATACTGTTGGCGAATTAACTGAGGGGTCAGACCCATCATGGCTATGTGTTAAGCAGTAGCGCCAAGAGCAGCAAAAGCAGAAATACGTGTCTTTGCCTTGGGAATTTGTTGCCACCAAGCCATCAAGCGGCTCAAATTCATTGCAGCTGCGGTAGCGATGTGTTGTAAATGAGTCTTCGCTAAACCTACGTAGCGACTACGACGCAATTCATATGCGCGAGTGGCTTGGGAAAGAGAGCCTTCTACCCCAGCTCTTAATGCATAGTCAAGTTGAAAATCTGGAGTGGTTTGACGAAGCCGCGCAGCTTGCAAAGCTTGATGTTGTTCTCGGTGTCGGAATTTAAGCAGACGGGGTTCTTTTCTAGCTTGGGTACATAAGCTTCTTTTTTCACAAGCAGCACAACTAGCACGCTCAAAGCGCACCTCAATCACACGATTGTCATAATCATCGGTTCTTTCTCGCCAAGCCTGACTCAATTGACCACTGGGACATCTGACTTGATGCTTGTCCCAGTCAATCGCAAAGCAAGATAAATCAAATCCACCATCTGTTTTGGCTTGCCAACTAGAGTCACCAGGAACTTTTCCCAGTAGGTCAACCTCATACTCACTCATAGAAGTCACTAGATGCTCGGCATCGACATAAGCTGTATCCAACAGATGTTGTGCAGGCAGAAGCTCTTTTTGAGCTAGATGCTGATGAATAATTTGCGTCATTGCTCCGTCTGGAGTTGTTGCTGGAGTCGTCTCAACATTAGTAATCAGATTGGGGCGATTTTCTTCGCAGGTTTCTGTCAAATGAACTGTGTATCCTGTCCAATTGGTATCTCGTTTGGTGCGGTTGCGAGCTTCAGTGTCATAGGGGGGATTGAATAGAGACTTTGTTAGGGGGGTAAACCTGTGTTTGTTGGTTCTCGCCACACAAGTGTTTCTGCGATAAAAGCATATTGTTGCACCCAAACAGTTCGCAAAATCTCCACACTTTCCAGTTGTCGCCACTTCTCTTCAGTTTGGGACTCATCAATTACCCTCAAGATGTGGTGTCCATCCGCACCGATGGTCAGTGCCAGTTGTTCTCTTGCCGCTTTTCTTGAGGCAAGCGATATTGCTCAAACCTAGCACCATAACGGTCAAACCAATCTGAGGTCACTTGAGCTTTTAACCATTGAGGCGCAACCATTGCTAATTCATTGAGTGCATGGCGCAAAGTTTCTCCTACTAACTCCAAGCGATTCACTTGACGGATAGCCGCTAGCACATGAGTCGAGTCTGTGCGTTGCCGCCCCCGACTTTTGATGAGTTTTTGCTCTTTCAATTGATTGAGCATCTGATCTAGTAATTGCCTTTGAGAGTCTTTGGCAATCAGTCGCTCTCGAAATTCTGCCAACACGCTATGGTCAAAACCAGAATCGGTTAACTCTAATCCTAAAGCGTATTTCCAATCTATTCTTGACCTGACTGCCTCTGCTGCCTGTCTATCACTTAATCCTTCAGCAAACTGCATCACCGTAATTAGTGCTAATCTTCCAGGGGATAGCGCTAGTTGACCACAACGCGCTGGATATAAAGAGTGAAAATCTTCATCTACATATATTTGTCCCAATTGCTCATACATCTTCATGTAAACGTTGCTTTTGGGAAATGCGGCCTTTGCTACTAGGGCTGTTTGTTTTGGGATTGCCCATTGCTCTATCGGATGAAGGGTCATTTTTGTTTACACTTCTACTTGCCGACAACTTAAATCTTGGCTTAAGTTGAGATTACCTCATATGTAAGCTTCATTACTCTCTCAATTTTGATGGGTCTGACCCCTCAGTTGATTCGCCAACAGTATCATTAATTTCCTGGCGGTTGTGGACAAGCTAACTGGCCTCAGCCTAGTCGAGTCTGCTACCACCCACGCCACACAGTCAGCGGAAATATCCGAGCAGATTGGCGATGTCAAACTTAAAGCCACTACCCTCAACAACATGGCACTGCAATTCGCCCACCAAGGGGACATCGCAAAAGCGATCGCACTCTGGGAGCAATCCTTGGAAATCCAACAGCAGATAGGCGATGTCCAAGGTAAAGCCGCCACCCTCAGCAACATGGCAGGGGTAATCGCCCAACAAGGGGACATCACTAGAGCGATCGCACTCTGGGAGGAAGTTGTGTCCACACTTGCACAAATACGTGCATACGGTGATTTAGTGACGGTTCTGAGTAATTTAGATGCAGCAGATGAAAGCAACAGTTTGGTTTACTTAGCTCAAGCAATGTGGCTGACACTGAGAATTCAAGCCCCCTTAGCAAATACCATTTATCTAATCCGTGCTTTATATAATGGAATGCCTCAAGGTGATGAGTTACAAGCTGTGCTAGGTGCAACGGCAATGTTCTTTTGCAAATACCGAGGTGAAGGTCATCCCCAGTTAGAGGAACTCCAAGAGTTTAGTGTCAAAATTGTATCAGATGCAGCGAATGCCCAAGGAATTGAGACGCAGGAAGCGTTTGATAATTGGGTTGTCCAGCAACGGCTAAATGATCCAGAATATTTCCTCCCGCGACTCAACCAACGCCTAGAGGAGATAGTCGGCGATGGGTGGTTGTTTGACCCCAGTCAGGTTGTGGGGGGATGAGGGGGATGAGGGAGATGAGGGGGATGAGGGGGATGAGGGGGTGCGATCGCGTTACTCTTAAATTAATCGCTAACAATTTAATTAGTTTATGCAGTCTTTTAATATCACACTGCCAGATGCGATCGCTAATGCTCTCAGTGCCTACATTCAAGATCAAAAAGTTTCCTTACCTGCTAATGTCGTTGCAGAGGCGGCTTTAGAAGATTTCCTGAGTCAACGTGGCTATTTACCTCCACGAAAGCAAGGTTTATCCCTTACTCCTGCACCGAAGGGAAGTGGATTTAAAGATACCTCGGTAAATCACGATAAAATTCTAGCTGAACAAGCCTTTTCACAGTCATTACCACCAAACACACTTTGAGAGCCGTATTTGCTGACACTGGGCCTTTGTACGCTGCCATAGATGTAGACGACCAATATCATGAGCGAGCGCAAGCTGAATTACAACGTATTAATACAGAAAATTTAACAATCCTAGTTCCCTTTCCTGTTTACCTGGAAACATATAATCTTCTGCTACATCGTCTCGGAACTCAACAAGCAATTAGCTTTGCTAGACAATGTATCCCAGCAGTTGATTTTGTGAATCCTTCACAGGAACAATATATAGCAGCAGTGGAAAAAGCTGCACGTTTTCCAGATCAACGAATTACCCTCTGCGATGCTATCACTGCCATTTTGTCAGAGGAAATGAAGCTACCAGTGTGGACGTATGACTATCATTTCGACTTGATGCTGGTTCAAGTCTGGCGATAACAACTATTGCTGAAAGAAAACATGCGATCGCGTTACTCTTAAATTAATCGCTAACAATGTAAAATGCGTAACGCACCATGAGCAGGCGGTGCGTTACGGCAATTTATACTGTCGCTTATCATCGAGTATTAAAGACTCATTTATTTTGTTCTTGCCGTTGCAATTGCTTGAGAATTTTATATATTTCTGGGAGACGACTGTAAACGGCAGCAACTTTTAAATACAGTTTGTAGGGAATAGCGGGACTACCAGAGACGATCTCCTTTGGGGCGACATCGTTGTGAACTCCAGCTTGGGCGGAGACGATCGCCCCATCACCAATTTTCACTTGATTAGCGATTCCGGTTTGTCCTGCTAAAGTAACTCGATTCCCAATTCTAACGCCACCAGCCATCCCGGCTTGACCAGCGATCGCACAACCTGCGCCAATTTGGCAACCATGACCAATTTGTACTAAGTTATCAATTTTTGTATCATGACCTACCCTGGTTTCACCAACGGCGGGGCGGTCAATAGCAGTATTACAACCAACTTCTACGCGATCTTCTAAAACTGTACAGCCTGATTGCTCCATTTTCACCCAACCAGTGCGGGTGGGCACAAAACCAAAGCCTTCTGCACCGATGACAGCACCACTGTGAATGACGCAATCTGCACCGATGCGGGTGCGTTCATGGATGGTACAGTTGGCGTGTAAGGTGGTGCGATCGCCAATTTTCGTATCTGGATAAATCACCACGTGGGGATGAATAATCGCACCATTGCCAATTTCCACCCCCGACTGGATCACGACATAAGGCCCAACATAAACATCACTACCAATTTTGGCTGTGGGGTGAATCACGGCGGTAGGATGAATTTCTGCTTGGGGCTGGTATGGTTGATAAAAAAGAGCGATCGCTTTGGCAAATAACAATCGCGGTTCTGCTGTCGCTAACCAAGCGATATTTTGCGCCTGCGCTTGCATCTGTAATTTTTGATCTTGAGGCAAAATTAAAGCACTCGCTTTTGTCTTCTCTACCCAAGCCGCAAATTTTCCCCCTTCTACATAGCTGAGAGTCCCAATTGTCGCTTCCTCAATCGCTGCTACTCCTGTAATCTCTGGGTCATGGTTTTGATCAGTCAGGCTATGAGCAGTAACGGTGTCACCAAATTGGCTCAGGATTTCGCTAAATTTCATGGTTGTGCTTGTGAAGTCATCTACAAAGGCAAGATAATTGTCGCTCTTTGTGAGGATAATGTTCTGCACATATTTGGTTATTGGTAACTTTTTTTCAACGCTGAGGAACACGAAGTAAACGCGAAGTAACGCAGAGTGTTTCTTAAGTAAATTCGCCAGGAGTTAAGAGGTTGTTTTAAAAGTGATTGGCTGTGATTTTAATTACGTTGTTACCCCCCTTAGTCCCCCCTTATAAAGGGGGGAAACAAGAAAAATCCGGTTCCCTCCCCTTTATAAGGGGAGGGTTAGGGTGGGGTAAAAATATTTGATACATCAATCATGACTTTTAAAACATCCTCTAAGGAAATTTTGTACTAAGACGGTGGTAAATTATGGTCATCATAAGGTGGTTCTGGTGGTGGTACAACTTCTGTGTTTGCTGGCTCGACTTGTGAGCCTTTCATTTGAGTTTGCAGGGCTTTACCGAGAACATAAGAAGTGCTGCTAATACCTAATAGCCCCAAAATTTGATCGGGAATTGAGGTAGGAAATGCTGGTGGTTTGCCGCTAGTAATGATCAATACTAGACTCATGGAAATAACAAATACAAAGATTAGCAGTTGAAATCTTGCCAAACTAGCATCGCCTGTACTTTCACTAATCAGCTTTTCTAAATTAATTCCTCGCTTTTTGCCACTATTTACATTCCAAGTTCCATCCCAAATAAAAATCAAAATAAATATCTCTAGAATGGCAACAAAAAGGGTGATGATACAACCAATCACCAATGCTAAGATGGCAAACAAATCATTAATGTTAGGCACGCTCTGACCTCCGCTCGTTAATTATTGAAGATAATTTGCCCCAGATGTAAACGAAGTTACTCCCTCCTAAAATCAAAAGATATTCAGAGCGAATTTCTGGCAAGCTACATGGCACATTTGCGAGCTTACATAAATTAATGTTCTGTCTGACCTGAATCAGATAAACCACAACAAATATCAGACTGAGTAACAGTAATTGCAATCTCTCTCGGCTATAAGCTTTTTTTCCTCCTTTTTCAAACAATAATCCTCTGATATTGATTTTGTTTTTGATGAGCAAAAAGAAAACAGAGGACATCAGCCCCACGAGAAATACCCAAATTTCTATTTGAATCAAATTTGATAAGAAATTAAATCCCCATTTTTGTATTTCCAAAATCAAGCCTCCATCTCAAATTCTGTTACTGTTTGAATGACTGCTAATTAAGTCAATATCCTAAAGGCAGATTTTTTCTTATACAAGCGGTTATGTAAAAGTTATTTTTTGATAAACTAACTTAGTATTTCTTAAAATTTATTCATTCTTTTTTTACACAATTTGCCAATAGGAACTAGCATCAATCATTTATTCAGTAAATCTGTTATGAAAATAGAACTTTGAACACTCGTACTTTAACTTTACTAAGTACAAGTACCCAATCCCCAAGACACTCAAAGATTTAGCTAAAATGCAGATGTTCACCAAGCGGCGTTTTGTCTGCCTACGTAAATCCACACGGAGCATCAATGAGTAATCAAGAATTGGAATTTAATCCCAGTGGGGTAGGTGAAATCAATGGTAATATTTTGGGTTTACCATTTGACTATGAATCGGCAAATCTGATTGTGTTTGGTGTTCCGTGGGAAGTTACTGTATCCTATGGGGCAGGTACTGCTAACGGCCCGCAGCGAATTTTGGATGCGTCAACGCAACTGGATTTATTCGATTTTGACCACCCTCATGGATGGAAACAGGGAATTTTCATGCCGAAAATTCCTCAAGATATTTTAGAAAAAAACACTTACTATCGCGGTTTAGCAGCAACAATTATCGAGCGTTTATCCCAGGGTAAAACACTCACAGATGAACCAGATTTAACACCAGTGTTGACAGAAATTAATCAAGCTTGTCAACAAGTGAATCAATGGCTGTTTACCCAGTGTCAAGAAGCAATTACAAATGGTAAGCGAGTAGCTGTCATCGGTGGCGACCATAGTTCACCGCTGGGCTATTTTCAAGCATTAGCTGCTAAATACCCAAATTACGGTATCTTGCACATTGATGCACATGCTGATTTACGGGATGCTTTTGAGGGCTTTGAATTTTCTCATGCGTCCATTATGTTTCATGCGATGAAAATCCCGCAAATTTCTAAGTTAGTGCAGGTGGGTTTGCGCGATATTTGTCATGATGAAGTGGAATTAATCGATGAATCCCACGGACGAATTGTCGCTTATTATGACCCAGCAATTAAACAAAGATTGTATTCTGGCAGTACTTGGATTAATTTATGTCGAGAAATTATTAGTCATTTGCCTGAGTATGTTTACATTAGCTTTGATGCTGATGGTTTAGATCCAAAACTGTGTCCGAATACCGGTACTCCTGTTCCTGGGGGATTAGAATTAGAACAAACTTTTTGTCTATTTCGAGAATTGATTAATAGCGATCGCAAAATTATCGGTTTTGATGTCTGCGAAGTTGGTGATGCTGAGTGGGATGGGAATGTCGGGGCGCGGATAGTTTATAAGTTGGCAAATCTCATGGATTTATCTCAGCTACGGTAGAGCAATCTTGATAAGAAGGGGTGAGGGGCTGGGGAAGAAAAACACTATGGCGTTGATCTAAGCGGTGAAGTTTGGGCGGTAAAGTTTGGCTGGTTGATTTTGGCGCAGCGAGCAGTTAAAAAGTCTGATGATTCCGTATATTTGGATTTACTACTGTTGCAATCTGTACTTAATCGCGTAGAATATTCGTCATTTAGCAAAAGCAGGACGATACATGGCAGAGCTAAACGGCGCAATGATGCAATACTTCCACTGGTATGTCCCTAATGATGGCAGCTTGTGGAGCAAGGTTGATAGTGCAGCAAAAGAATTAGCCGATGCGGGTTTCACAGCTTTATGGCTACCGCCAGCTTACAAAGGATTTGCTGGGGCTTATGATGTGGGATATGGCGTTTATGATCTATTTGATTTGGGTGAATTCGATCAAAAAAGTTCAATTCGTACTAAGTACGGTACACGTCAGCAGTATCTCGATGCAATTAAGACCCTCAAAGCCAGAGGAATTCAGGTTTATGGCGATGCGGTGCTCAATCACAAGATGGGTGGTGACAGAGTGGAAACACCAAAAGCTACACCTTATGCACAAAGCGATCGCCTTAATCCTAAAGGCTGGTTACAAGAAATCAAATCCTACACACACTATCATTTTCCTGGGCGACAGGGCAAATATTCCAATTTTGAATGGCATTGGTGGCACTTTGACGCGGTTGATTATAACGAATATAACAGCGGCGATGGCAGTACAGTCTATCTATTAGAAGGTAAAAGCTTTGATGACTACGTAGCTTTAGAAAATGGCAACTTTGCTTATCTGATGGGTTGCGATTTAGATTTTCAAAATGAATGGGTGCGTGGTGAAATCACTTACTGGGGTAAATGGTATCTTGACACCACAAATGTTGATGGCTTTCGGATTGACGCTATCAAGCATATCTCTGCTTGGTTCTTTCCTCAATGGCTGGATGATTTAGAAAACTATGCGGGTAAAGATTTGTTTGCAGTAGGTGAGTATTGGTATAACGATGTCAATACTTTGAAGTGGTATATTGACGCTACTCGTGGCAAGATGTCGGTATTTGATGTACCACTACACTATAATTTCCATGCTGCTAGCAAATCGGGTGGTAATTATGACATGCGCCGGATACTAGATGGAACGCTCATGCAGCAGCGTCCTACCTTGGCGGTGACATTTGTCGAAAATCATGATTCTCAACCGTTACAGGCGCTAGAGTCGGTGGTTGAGTCTTGGTTTAAGCCCTTAGCTTACGCGATTATTCTCCTCAGAAGGGAAGGTTATCCCTGCGTATTTTATGCAGATTACTACGGCGCAGAATACGAAGATAGAGGATATAAGATTTTTCTCACCTCTCACCGTTGGCTGATTGATAAGTTTCTCTACGCCCGCAAAAACTTTGCTTACGGCCCGCAATATGATTACTTCGATCACTGGAACACCATCGGTTGGACAAGATTAGGAGATGAAAATCATCCCCAAGCTTTGGCGGTGATTATGAGTGATGGTGCCGAAGGTTCTAAATGGATGGAAGTTGGTAAACCCAATACCAAATTTATCGACTTGACAGAACACATTCAAGAACCTGTTTATACTAACCATTCAGGTTGGGGTGAATTCCGCTGCAAAGGTGGTTCTGTATCTGTGTGGATTCAAGCTTAGAAACTCATGTGATGATTTGTTGAAGCAAACATCATCCAATTGAGGCGCTGCTGAGATTGGGTGATGTTTCGCTATTTGTGTTGTCTTTGAGGAGCGATCAACAGTCCACTCAGGATATAAATTTTAATAAGTAAACCTTATAGCAGTGATTATATTTACAAAACTTTCCCTACTTGATTAATTTTTGTAAAGCAATGTAAAGTACTGTTACAGGCAAAGACAAACGCGCCTGATTCATACAAAAACAAAGACAGCAATTATAGAACCATGACAGCCACCTTACAACAGCGCCAAAGCGCCAACGTCTGGGACAAGTTCGCCAACTGGATCACCAGCACCGAAAACCGTATTTATGTAGGTTGGTTCGGCGTATTAATGATCCCCACCTTGCTAGCTGCTACCGTCTGCTTCGCCATCGCCTTCATCGCCGCACCTCCTGTAGATATCGACGGTATCCGCGAACCAGTAGCAGGTTCATTGATTTACGGAAACAACATCATCTCTGGTGCAGTTGTTCCCTCCTCCAACGCTATCGGTTTACACTTCTACCCAATATGGGAAGCAGCATCCTTGGATGAGTGGTTGTACAACGGCGGCCCTTACCAATTGGTAGTATTCCACTTCCTCATCGGCGTATTCTGCTACCTCGGTCGTGAGTGGGAATTGTCTTACCGCTTAGGAATGCGTCCTTGGATTTGCGTAGCATTCAGCGCACCTGTAGCAGCAGCTACCGCAGTATTCTTGATTTACCCCATCGGACAAGGTTCATTCTCTGATGGTATGCCTTTGGGTATCTCTGGAACATTCAACTTCATGATTGTGTTCCAAGCAGAGCACAACATCTTGATGCACCCCTTCCACATGTTAGGTGTAGCAGGTGTATTCGGCGGTTCATTGTTCTCCGCAATGCACGGTTCGTTGGTAACATCTTCCTTAGTTCGTGAAACCACCGAAACCGAATCTCAAAACTACGGTTATAAGTTCGGTCAAGAAGAAGAAACCTACAACATCGTAGCTGCTCACGGTTACTTCGGTCGCTTAATATTCCAATACGCTTCTTTCAACAACAGCCGCTCATTGCACTTCTTGCTAGCAGCATGGCCTGTAGTCGGAATCTGGTTCACAGCATTGGGTGTAAGCACAATGGCGTTCAACTTGAACGGTTTCAACTTCAACCAATCTGTAATTGATTCTCAAGGTCGCGTCATCAACACCTGGGCTGACGTGATCAACCGCGCCAACTTGGGTATGGAAGTAATGCACGAGCGTAACGCTCACAACTTCCCTCTAGATTTAGCTTCCGCTGAAGCTGCTCCTGTTGCTATCAGCGCTCCTGCTATCAACGGTTAGTTAATCGAAACAAAGCAATAAATTCTCTGCGAATCAAAAGCGCTCTCCGTACGGGGGGCGCTTTTTTTTGCTTTTGTGCAACAAAAGCTACATGCTTTTTGTCTGAAGCTGAAGATGTCCGGTGAGTAAATCTGGATTTTTACTGGCATCATTTGTAGTCATCTTTGAACAAAAAGCTGGTAGTACATAAATGACTGAAAATCAGTTAGATCAGGCTATTCAGAAATATACTATTGCCCTGGAAACACTCGAAAAGGCGGTCAAAGAAGTTCATTCATCAAAACTCTCATCAGAGCAAATTTTACATACTCTCATTGCTCGCCATGAAGTTCAAGTGGCAATGGATAGGTTGCATCCATCTAACACTAAAAATCTCGTTAATCATCTCAATAAATTAGATAACCGCTTAAGAAAACAGTTTAAAACAATTAATTACTCTACTGACTTAACTAAGTGGCGAACTTATTTAAATCCATCAACAGAATCTTGGTGGTGGTTCCTTGATTCCCTAACTGTACCTTGGTCAGAGCGTTATGATTGGCTGTGGAGTTTTTTGTCTTTAGTGTTTTTAGTCGCCTCCGTCAGCCTTGGTGTCGATGTTTCCTCTCAATTTTTAAGCAGTGGGCCAGATTTTGTGGGCACTTTGGCGGTAATTGTGCAAAGTATTTTAACTCTGCTAGCTGGTGGTGGTGCGTTAACTAAAAATGGTAAAGATGCGATTGAGCGCATTTTATCTAGCTGGAAACTGCCTAAACATTGGTGGCATGAAGTGAGTTTTTTAATGTCATTATTGCTATTTTTATGCTTACTCAGCTTTCATCAACTTGGTCTGCCATTAATTGCTAATAAATATAACTTTTTTGCTGAACAAGCTTATAGTCGTGGGCAATTAGCCAGCGCTGAAAATAACTTTATTCGTGCATTGCAACTAAACCCTGACTATCCGGAAGCTCACTTTAACCTAGGAAGAGTTTATGAAGTATTACAACAAGATGAGCGCGCTAGTGCTGAATATCAATTAGCTGTGAAAGGAGAATATTACAAGGCTTATCATCGATTAGCTCGCTTGTATATTCTCAAGGCTAGCAAAGATACAGATAATTATTCTCGGGCTGTGGCGTTACTCACTGAGGGTACGTCGAAGGAAGTAGCAGACGATAAGGAGACGACTTACTATAACCGCACATATATGGGTTGGGCAAGACTGGGGCAAAAACGCTATTCAGAAGCACAACCTTTATTGAAAGAAGCTAATGATATCAACGGCAAACTGACGAGTCAACAAGCGCTGGCTCATTGCTTACTGGCGCAGGTATTAGATGAACAGAAAAAAAACCCAGAGCAAGCAAATCAAATGTGGGAACTTTGTGTAGGTAAAGGCAATCAAACAAAGCCAGATGAGGATATGTGGATTGGTGTAGCGCGTCAACGTTTGCAGAAAATGGAAGAAAAGTAAATGAAATCTAGAATGTCTTTGCCAGTTGCTTGTAGTTTAGTGCTTTCAGCAGCCTCGGTAAATGGATTGTCTCCTCAGTTCAATCAATATGCATTGGCACAATCTCAAAATCAAAGTCCTATTGCTGAAATAATTAATGTAGAAGGTGGCAGAGTCGAACTTAAGCGACAAAATTCTCCAAATTATAGCCTGACTCAAACAGGTGAAAAGCTGAATTTGGGTGATTTATTAAGGGTAGCGAAAGGGGTAAAGGTGATAGTTCAGTGTAATCTGAATAAAACTAATTGGACAGTACCTGATGATGGCTTACCTTGGGGTGTGGCTAATACTTGTTCGCCACCAGAGAAAAGAAGAACAACTTAAGATAATTTGTAATTGGTATTTAAAAATTTAGATTGGTGGCGGGGTTTTAAACTGATGAATTCCACTCACGAAGATTTTGCTAAAGGCGTTGTTATGCAACGTCTTTAATTTTGAGGTTATGAGTGGGGAAAAACATCAATTTTATCGATTTTTTCCCAAGGAAGTTCTAGATCCATTCTACCTACATGACCGTAGGCGGCAAGTTTTCTGTAAAATCCACCTTCAGTTTGGGAAGGTAAATTTCTTAAATTGAACTGTTTGATAATTCCTGCTAGGCGGAAATCGAAATGTTTGTCTAAAATGGCAGTGATTTCTTCGTCAGAAATTTTGCCTGTTCCGAAAGTTTCTACCTGGATACTCACTGGTCGAGAAAGCCCGATGGAGTAACTTAGCTGCACTTCACATTCATCAGCTAACTGGGCGGCTACGATATTTTTAGCTGCATAACGGGCGGCGTATGCTCCGATTCTATCTATTCTAATGGGGTCTTTGCCGCTTAAAGCAGAACCGCTATGTTTAGAATATTCGCCGTAGGTATCTATGGCATTTTTTCTCCCTGTTAAACCAGCGTGGACGGCTGGCCCTCCTTTAATAAATGCACCGTCGGGATTGATAAATATTCTGGTTTGTGCGTCGGGTTTAATATCTTCATCTGCAAAGATGGGATAAATTACATTTTCTTTTATGTCGTGTTGTAATTGTTTTAAATCTGGTTTTGATGGTTTATTTTGACTAGCAATAACTGTGATGCTATGAATGCGATGGGGTCGGCGATTTCGATATTCAACTCCTACTTGAGTTTTGCCATCGGGGGTGAGATATGGGAGGATATTATGGCGTCTGACGTGGCTAATTTGTCTGGCAAGTTTATGTGCTAACCAGATGGGTAAGGGCATAAATGCAGATGTTTGATTACAGGCGAAACCGAAGACTGTGGCTTGGTTATTAACTGTGATTTGTTCTATTTCTGCGTTAGTTAAATTTGCTTCTTTAAATAAGCGGTGTGGTTCGGGGGATAGTTCTCTTAAACTTGTTAAAATACTACAGGTTTTGCCATTAAATTCTGATTGTTCATAACCAACTTGCTCAATTACTTGTCTAGCTATATTGGTAAAATCTACGTTGGCATTGGGTTCAAATCTAGCGGCGATGAAAACAATGCCTGTGGATACGGCACATTCGGTGATGACTCTGGCGTATTGGTCTTGTTGTAAGAAACGATCAACGATCGCATCACTAATTTGATCGCAGAGTTTATCTGGATGCCCTTCTGTGACTGACTCGGAGGTGAACATGAAGTCTTTTTTCATATAGGGAAGAGGGGATAGGGGATAGGGGATAGGGACTTGGGGATAGGGTCTAGAATACTGAATTAGTGGGCGATCGCTATAATTTTTGGTTCTGTTGTTGCAGAGTTTAGTTGTTGATTTAATCTCATATTCTTTGTGCTTTCATTGATTAATAATGGTACGAAAGCAGCACTGCCAATCACTAGACTATCAACAAGATTAATGGGTGTAATTTTTAATAAGCTCCTTAGTTGAGGGATGGTTAGCGCTAAGATTTGGATGGCAAAGGAACCGACAACGGCAGCATTTAAGTAAGGATTTGGTGGCAGTTTTTCGGAATTAAAAATGCTGTGTTTTTCAGAGCGACTGCTAATAGTATGTAGTAGTTGGGCTGATGTTAAACTTAAGAAGGCAACAGTGCTGGCGCGGGGACTAATTCCATATTTGGCGATCGCATATCCATAAGCTGCTAAAGTACTCAGAGAAATTATCGCTGACTCTCCCGCAATTCTCCCTAGGTCGGAGTTCTTGATAATTGGTGTTTCTGGGCTGCGGGGTGGTTGACTTAATACCTCTGGTTCTGGTGCTTCCATCGCTAGGGAAAGTCCAGGGAAAATATCAGTAACTAGATTCAACCACAGCAATTGAATGGCGTTGAGGGGTTCGCCTATCCCTAAAGCGATGGCGCTGGTCATGACCATGATTTCACTGAGATTCGTTGATAACAGGAAATGCACAGATTTGCGTATATTGTTGTAAATTGTCCGCCCTCGACTCACAGCAATAATCATGGTTTCGAGTCGGTCGTCTGCTAAAACGATATCTGCAACTTCTCGCGCTACGTCTGTACCGCCTTTACCCATTGCAACTCCGACTTGGGCGGCTTTTAAAGCTGGAGCATCATTAATTCCATCACCAGTCATGGCGACTACTTTACCCGCTCTCTGCAAAGCTTGGACAATTTGTAGTTTATTGCTGGGACTGATGCGAGCAAAAACGTCTACTTTGTCGCTGAGTGCAGTCATTGCTTCAGGCGTGAGACGATTGAGGTCAGTGGAATCGAGAATTTCTAATTGCTGATCTCGATTTAATTGTAATTCTTTAGCGATCGCATAAGCTGTTGGGCTTTGATCGCCAGTAATCATGACTGTATCTATTCCCGCTTGATGAAAATCTGCTATTAATTCTTTCACACCTATTCTAATTGGGTCTGCCATTCCTACCAAACCCAACCATGTCAAGTCTGATTCATGTTCATCGCCGTTATTTGTCGCGTAAGCTAGACCTAGTACCCGCAAGGCTTTACCCGCCATGCGATCATTCGCAATAGCGATCGCTTGTCTATCTGCTGCAGTTAACGGTACAATTTGCCCATGCTTCAGTCTCCATTGGCATATCTGCACCACTTCTGCGGGATTACCTTTAACAGCGACAAACTTCTGCTGGTCGTCAGTTTCATGAATTGTACTCATGATATTGCGATTTTCCGAGCGAAAATTAGTTTGCCACAAAGAATATTTTGCTCTTAAATCGACGACATTAACTCCAGCTGCGATCGCTAAATAAATTAAAGCATTTTCTGTAGCCGAACCTGTTAATAAATACTCGCCATTTGCTGATGGCTTAACTTCACTTTCATTGCAGAGAACTGACACATGAATTAGTTTTAATAAATCGTCGCAACTATAAGGATTAATATCCTCACCATTCACAATAAATTTGTTATCAACTACACTAATTTGTGTAGTGTTTGCTTGAATTTCCACTACCGACATGCGGTTTTCTGTAATGGTTCCTGTTTTATCCAGACAAATTGTTTGGACAGAACCCAAAGCTTCCACTGCATTAAGACTGCGGACAAGGATATTATTTTTCCGCATATCTTGAATACCCAAAGCTAAAGTAGTAGTAGCGATTGTGGGTAGACCTTCTGGAACTGCAGCCACAGCTAAAGATATGGATGAAGTCAGCATCTGCACTAAGCCATACCCCCGCATCATACCCATACCAAAAACCAAACCACAAATTCCCATACTCAACATCACTAATTGACTCCCCACCTTGTCTAACTGCTTGGCTAGGGGAGTATCCATCGCTGTGGCTTCACCCACTAATTGTTGAATTTTACCCATTTCCGTAAATTTACCTATCGCTACCGCTACAGCCAATCCTTGACCACTAGTAACTAAAGTGCCTTTGTATGCCATATTTAGGCGATCGCCTAGCGCAATCTCTTGCCCAGTCAAGGATTCAGCAGTTTTATTTACAGGTAAACTTTCGCCAGTGAGAGCAGATTCATCAATACTCAAGTAATCAGCGGCAATGATGCGCGTATCCGCTGCTACATAAGAGCCTGGTTGCAAAACCAAAATATCACCTAAAGCGACATTTTCCGTAGGGACTTCAATTTTAGTGCTATCTCTAATTACCCAAGTTGACGTTTGACCACGATTTTTTAGAGATTGAATAATTCTTTCTGACTGGCTTTCCGTAAAGTAACCAATTGCAGCATTTAAACCAACAACACCCATAATTACTATGGCATCAACAACCCCACCAGTGCAAATTGAAACACCTGCGGCGACTCCCAACAAAGCGACTGGTAAAGATTTAAACTGCTCAACTAACATATTCAATTGAGAACGAGTCGCAGTTTCCGAGAGAATATTTAAACCATATTTTTGCAGATTTGCTGTAGCTAATTCACTCGATAAACCCGATATTTTTGAAGTATTGAAACTTGCTAAAACTTCATTTGTTTCTTGTGTGTGCCAATTTTCTATTTTGGGATCTGCAGTCGGAATAATAGATTTAGCAAATGTTTTCTTAGTTTTTAATTTTGACTTAACTTTATCTAGATTTTTTGGTTGAGAATGAGTGAGGACAATTTCTTGAATTAGCGTCGCAATTTGCCTATGACTAATCTCCGAATTAAATAAAACCAAAACATTACCCGTTAACGGATTAGCAGCAACATAATTGATATCTTGATTTTGAGAAAGCGATCGCTCCAACAACCGCTGTAAATCTGGCGAATTTTCCAACAACTTAACCTTATATCTGCCTCTCCCTTTAACCTTAGTATGTATTGCTTGGATCACAATCTAATTTACTCCCGTAACTTTAACAAAATAGCAGTAATCAATTGTCAAAACACTTAAAACCCTCATACCAAATTATTTAAAAACCTAGCTAACTATCTTAAAAAAACCTCAGCGTACCCCCGCGTTAAAAAAAAGCTACTACTTGACGCATAACCGTAAAACTTATTTGCAACGATTCACATCAATAAGTAGCCTTAGATTGTAATTAATTCCAAGTCCAGATCCATCAGTCTGAAGGATGAAGGGTGAAAATAGTACTAGTAGATTAAGCTTTAGTAGATAAAACTACTTCTCTAGCTAGAAGAGAGATTTCAGCAGAATAGTTATTTTGCTTAGTAGTAGCAGTAGTAGTAAAAGTTAATTATCCTAGGATTTATCAAGTATTCAAGTAAAATTAGTCAACATTAGGACATTTTTGCTTGATATTTCTAAACATCCTAGGATTTTCTATAAAATTTTTTCTATTGCAACTGTAGAAACGTCAAGAAAAGTTATCTTCCTTAACAGCTATTGTTTCCGCAACATCAGGAATATAGTTGTTGGTGGCTTGCTTGAGCAAACTGCAAACCTCATCGTCCGTAGTTTGGGGAAAATTTTCGTACCAAAGACCAACACTATAAAAAGGATTAGGTGTGGCGATACAAACTAATTCATCAACTTGAGTTTCCAATTCTTGACAAGTTTGGGGTGCGGCGACGGATACTGCAATGATAATACGTGCGGGTTGCTGTTTTCGCACAGCAGTAATCGCCGCCCACATAGTTGCACCTGTTGCCAAGCCATCATCTACTAAAATAATTGTAGAGCCTTTGAGGTTGGGAAAAGGACGTTCACCGCGATACAATTTTTCTCGGCGCTTTAACTCTCGTTCTTCGTGGGAGGTAGCTTTAGCTATTTGCTCGTCAGTAATTTTCAGTTGGCTGATAACTTGCTCATTAAGTATACGTATACCACCAGATGCGATCGCTCCCATTGCTAATTCTTCTTGATGGGGTACGCCAAGCTTACGAACTACAAGTACATCTAGAGGAACATTTAAGGCTTGAGCAATTTCAAAAGCCACAGGTACACCACCCCTGGGTAAAGCCAATACTGACACATCCGGGCGGTTAGCATAAGCGGCTAATTCTTGGGCTAACAATTGACCAGCAATCCTCCGGTCTTTGAATATCATGGCTGAGTTAAAATTACTGATGTCAGTAATTAATCGTTACAGGTGTTTTTAATCTTTTGCACCGATTAATTGTATGTTCTGAAAAACCGCTTTTCCTCTGACTAACGGAGCGACATTCTTTTTGAAGATATCAGCCTAATGATTGAGTTGAGTTTAATCTAACTCCCGTCGTCCTTCCAATGCTCTCGCCAGCGTCACTTCATCAGCATATTCCAAATCGCCGCCCACAGGCAAGCCAAAAGCAATCCGCGTCACCTTAGTAAATGGTTTCAATAATTGACCAACATATAGTGTGGTTGTTTCTCCTTCCACACTAGGACTGATTGCTAAAATCACTTCTTGAGGTTTTTGCTGACTTACCCGTCGCACTAAAGACTCAATTGTCAACTGTTCTGGGCCGATAGCATCCATTGGTGAAATTACCCCACCCAAAACATGATACTTGCCTTTAAATTCGCGGGTTTTTTCCAGAGCAATCACATCACGAGAATCTGCAACAATACAGATAGTATTTTGATCGCGGTTAGGATTGCGACAGATTTCGCAAACTGGTTCAGCAGATAAATGAAAGCAAACAGAACACAAGCCTACTTGTTTTTTAGCATCAATTAGAGCTTGTGCTAAAGCTTCCACTTCTGATTCTGGTCGCTTGAGGATATGCAAAGCTAAACGCTGGGCTGATTTAGGCCCAACTCCTGGTAGGCGTTGCAATTGTTCAATTAACCTTGCTAAAGGGCGTGCGTAAACCGTGGTTTTATCTCCAGAGTGTTTTACCTTAACTATAATGACATTCCTGGGGCGTTTTGGTGCTCATTAAAAAGGTTGCATTACTCTTTGGGAATAAGTACGATCGCAGTATATAGCCCAAGCTACACCAAATAAACCGCTAATGGAACCGGCGACTGCTGCTGTCACACCCCATCCTAGAGGGCCAGTCCAGTTGCTAATCTCTTTAAGAATCGCTGTACTAGCTTTGCTGACCACATAAGCCGTTCCTGTGGCTGCAACTGTGACTAAACCTAACTCTGTTAATATTTCTACAAGTTGTTTGCTAGATAAATCTTCTTGAAAATAGATTTTCCAAATATTAGTGTACATGAAAATATCAGACACAGTTAACAGAATCTGTCTAGGAATTTCCCCACCAGGAGTTGGCGCAGCCGAAGCAGTCCCACTACCTATAGAATAAGTAGCGATCGCTATTACAGCTTCTAATCTTTTTTTCCGTAAATCACTCACTATTTTGTCTCCACATCTGTAACTAGGGTAGACCATCCTTTGGCAAATGACCCGGAGAATTTTGTTGACAGCAAAAGACATATCCGAAAATGAATATAGAAATGTTGCTCTGCAACGTCTCTATAAAAGTTTTATGTAACACATCATTAATTTTTGGGTACGTCTAAAAAAATATGTCATTAATTGAACTAAGTCTAGACACCACACACGAGGCGGTTGATTGGGTTTGTACGCTGCTGGCTGAGACTGTCGATATTGCAGATGTGGAAATTGCAGCATATTCTCACCAAAATTCTCTAGCTACCTCCCCTTGGGCATTTACAATTCACATATACTTACCCGACGATAACTATTCACGGGTACGTGTTGAAAAAATCGTCAATCTCTTATCACCTTTGCATCGTACAGGACTGGCAACGACAATTGAAAGTAATTTAGTCGAAAAACCCATAAATACAAATATAATTAGTCCTGTGGTCAACCGAATTGGTGAAAGATTTGTGGTCTTAGCGCCTCATGCACCCTATCCATCACCAGCAGCCGATGAAATTATTATCAGATTAGCAAAAACCCTAGCTTTTGGTAGCGGATTACATCCAGCGACTATTCTCAGTCTGCAACTTTTAGAAAAATATATTCTTCCCCAAATGAATGTGCTCGATTTGGGGTCAGGTTCAGGTATTTTAAGTGTAGCGATCGCTAAATTAGGTGCACAAGTTTTAGCTTTAGATAACGATCATGTTGCTGTGCAAGCAACCCAAAACACCGTGAGACTAAACAGCGTAGAACCCCAAGTAACAGTTGTGGAGGGAAGTTTGGGGTGTGGAAGTGAAATGGGGCATTGGATGGGCAAAGAAACTAGCGCTGATGCTATAAAAATCGAAGATACGCCTAGCTTTCATTTAATTGTTGCAAATATTTTAGCACGAATACATGTTGCTTTAGCTGATGACTTCCGGCGATCGCTACGTCACACCAACACACAACCAGGACTATTAATCACAGCCGGCTTTACCATTGATCAAGAAGAAATTGTGAATGCAGCATTGACTACAGCCGGATTTGAAGTCATCGATTGTGCCAGATTCCATGAATGGGTAGCACTTGTTTATCAATTGTATTAAGGGAGTGTGGGGAGATGGGGAGATGGGGAGATGGGGAGATGGGGTGGTGGGGGGATGGGGTGGTGGGGAGATTATTTGCAGTTATTTGGTTTGCAATTGCTGTTTTTGCAACTCCAATTGCTGTTTCAACGACAGCATTTGCTATTTCAACGACAGCATTTGCTATTTCAACGACAGCATTTGCTATTTCAACGACAACAATTGCTATTTCGGCGACAACAATTGCTATTTCGGCGACAACAATTGCCATTTCAACGACAACAATTGCTGTTTTTGCAACTCTAATTGCCATTTCAACGACAGCATTTGCCATTCCCCATAACCCCCCATCTCCCCATCTCCCCACCTTCCCACCACCCCATCTCCCCAATCCCCTATCCCAAAAACAACTTATAAGCCGGGTTACGGCTTTCATCCCAATAACGATAGCCAAGGGTATCAAGAAAAGCTTGCCATTCTTCCATCTCATGGGGAGGTACTTGGATACCTACCACAATCCGCCCGTAATCTGAACCATTATTGCGGTAGTGGAACATGCTAATATTCCAATCAGGACTCATAGAACCAACAAATTTCATCAAAGCGCCGGGACGCTCAGGAAACTCGAAGCGGTAGAGTAATTCGTTGTTTGCTAAAGGAGAATGTCCACCCACCATATGCCGTAGGTGCAATTTTGTCAGTTCATCATCGGTGAGGTCAATGGTTTGGAAGCCGCAACTTTCAAAAGTTTCTACCATCTTCGCCGCATCAGCCCGGTTTTGAATTTGCATCCCCACAAAAATATGAGCAGTGGTTTGATCAGCAATGCGATAGTTAAACTCAGTCAGATTGCGTTTACCAATACATTCACAAAACTGACGCAGACTACCTGGTTTTTCCGGAATCGTCACAGCAAAAATTGCTTCGCGGCGTTCACCAAACTCTGCCCTTTCTGCCACAAAGCGCAGGCGATCAAAATTCATGTTAGCACCGCAAGCCACAGCAATCAGCGTTTGACCTTGGATTTGTTCCCTTTCTGTATAGGCTTTCGCCGCTGCGATCGCCAGCGCCCCCGCTGGTTCTAAAATAGATCGCGTATCCTCAAACACATCTTTAATAGCCGCACAAGTATCATCCGTATCCACTAAAATGATTTCATCTACATACTGCTGACATAAATGAAAGGTTTCTTCTCCCACCTCTCGCACCGCTACCCCATCAGCAAATAAACCCACCTGAGATAAACGCACTCTTTGTCCCGCTTTCAACGATTGATGCATCGCATCAGCATCAACCGGCTCCACACCAATAATTTTAATTTCCGGACGCAACCGCTTGACATAAGCCCCAATCCCTGCAATCAATCCCCCACCACCAATCGCTACAAAAATTGCATGTATTGGTTGCTGATATTGTCGCAAAATCTCCATCCCAATTGTTCCTTGTCCAGCAATCACATCCGGGTCATCAAAAGGATGAATAAAAGTTAATCCTTTTTCTATCTCCAATTGCCGAGCATAAGCATAAGCATCATCATAGGTATTACCATGCAACACCACCTCACCTCCCCGCGCCCGCACAGCATCCACCTTCACCTGTGGTGTAGTAATTGGCATTACAATAATCGCTCGTGTACCCAGACGACTAGCACTCAGAGCCACACCTTGAGCATGATTACCCGCAGATGCAGCAATTACACCTTGCGCTAGCAAATCTGGTGGTAAATTTACCATTTTGTTATACGCGCCCCGCAACTTAAAAGAGAAGACCGATTGCATATCTTCTCGCTTCAGCAGCAATTGATTGTGCAATCGAGCTGAAAGATTAGGGGCGTATTCTAAAGGTGTTTCTTGAGCAACATCATATACACGCGCAGTCAGAATTTGTACCAAGTAATCACAATACATGGAGTCAACAGGTTGATAGATGCCGGATGGATTTTAATTCTACGGCACTTTGTGTACCTGTTTTGTGGAGATTAGCTAGCTTCAACCTTCCCACGGCGCTGTCTCCCCAACGCATCGGCTTTTCTGCGTGAGAAAAAAATCATCCCATTATTCAGCAGCGCCGCAAATCCCAATCATGTTTTTTGATTGTGCGATTTAAATCTACCTGCAATAAATTCTCGTTGATGCAAATGTTTTGTTTTACGTTTGGTGACTCTTTCTCGCCACATCTGGAAGCTTGATGCTTTCATTTCGCGCCGCATTAAAGCGATTACTTGTTTTTCCAACAAACCAAATTGTGCTTCGATGGCTTCAAAAGGTGTTCTGTCTTCCCAAGCCATTTCCAAAATGCGGTCTATGGTTTCGCTATCTAGTTCTGGTAGATCCATAGTCAAAAATTTGTCTAATGTGATGTTGTTTCTCTTGTGTTGTCCCAAAACTATTGTAGAGACGCAAAACTTTACGCCTCTACAAAAAATTATTTTCTGTGTATCAGAACAAACGCCCAGGAACTAACCTCAAACCATCTCTGAAGATGTTTGTACTGCTGGCTGGGGTTGGGGCTGGAACATGAACAGGGAGTATACCACATCTCGGCGGATATTCACCATCATATCCAAAAATAATTCGTAACCCTCGCTCTTATACTCAATCAGCGGGTCTTTTTGCCCATAACCACGCAGTCCCACAGATTCGCGCAGGGCGTCCATTTGCTGCAGATGTTCTCGCCACAGGGTATCGATCCGTTGCAAGATGAAGAAGCGTTCGGCTTGACGCATTAATCCTGGTTGAATTTCGTCAATTTGGGCTTCTTTGAGGTCGTAAGCATTCCGTACTTGTTCATGAAGGAAAGCTTTGATCTCGGTGACGGAGATATCCACTAGTTGATCGGGTTGCATGTCAGCGAGGAGATAGACGAATTCTTTGACTTTATCTACCAACTTTTCTAAATCCCACTCTTCGGAGGGGAGGTCTGGGTTGATGTAATAGTCAACGATGTCGTCCATCGTTTTTTCGGCGTAGGTGATTACCTGTTCTTTGAGGTCTTGACCTTCCAATACCCGACGGCGTTCGGCGTAGATGGCGCGACGTTGGTTGTTCATCACCTCGTCGTATTCAAATACCTGTTTACGGATGTCGTAGTAGTAGGTTTCGACTTTTTTCTGCGCCCCTTCTAGACTGCGGGTGAGCATTCCCGATTCAATGGGCATATCTTCTTCTACTTGGAAGGCGTTCATTAAGCCAGCGACGCGATCGCCACCAAAAATCCGTAGTAAGTTATCTTCTAAACTCAAAAAGAATCGTGTTGAACCGGGGTCGCCTTGTCTTCCCGCCCGTCCGCGCAATTGGTTGTCGATACGGCGAGATTCGTGGCGTTCTGTGCCGATGACGTGTAAACCGCCGAGTTCGACTACCTCATCATGCTCTTGCTCGGTAAATTGTTCATACTCCTGCTTGACACGGTTATATGCGGCGCGCAGTTTTTGAATTACTGGGTCATCGATGGGGGCTTTTTCGGCGGCGATCGCTACTTTTTCTTCTGCTTCCAATTCGGGTAAAGAGCGATCGCCATATTCCTTAACTGCAGCGTCTACTGCTTCTTTAAGCTGTTGTTCAGCTTCTTTACTCAATTGGGTCGGGAATATCTCCGGTGACGCTCGCCAAGTCTTGACTTTTTTCCCTGGAACAAAGCCTTGACCACCACCGTGTCCTGTGGGCATTCCTGCGGCTCTTTGGATACCAAAGCTATCTTCGTCTTCTGGCTGGACTATCCGGGGCATAAAGTATTCCCGCAGCTTCAGGCGAGCCATATACTCTGAGTTACCACCCAAGATGATATCCGTACCTCTGCCAGCCATGTTCGTAGCAATAGTTACAGCACCTCGCCGCCCAGCTTGAGCGACAATTTCTGCTTCTCGTTCCACGTTTTCTGGACGAGCGTTAAGCAATTCGTGGGGAATTTCCATTTCCTTGAGGAGACGGCTGAGATATTCCGATTTTTCCACGCTGGTAGTACCCACTAATACAGGTCTACCGAGTTCGTGCATTTCGCCGCATTCTCTAGCGATCGCTCCCCATTTACCTGATTCGGTCTTAAAGACCATATCTGACCAGTCTTGGCGTCTTCTAATTCTGTTGGTGGGGATGACGGTGACTTCCAGTTTGTAAATTTTTTCAAATTCTGGTTCTTCTGTCTTCGCAGTTCCCGTCATTCCCCCCAGTTTGGGATAAAGCAAGAACAGATTTTGATAAGTAATTGTCGCTAGAGTTTGGGTTTCTGGTTGAATATCTACGTGCTCTTTAGCTTCGATGGCTTGGTGTAGTCCATCACTCCAACGCCGTCCCGGTAATACACGACCGGTAAATTCATCGACGATGACCACTTCCCCGTTGCGGACGATGTAGTTTGTGTCCTTGAGGAACAGTTCTTTAGCTTTAATGGCGTTGAAAACGAAGTGCGCCCAAGGATCTTCCGGGTCAAATAAATCTGTGACGCCCAAAAGTGTTTCTGCTTCGGCGAAACCTTCATCAGTTAACAACACATTCCGTGCTTTTTCGTCCACCTCGTAATGTTCTTCCGGCTTCAGCGTCAAAGCAATTTCCGCCGCTTGCAGATATTTTTCTGTCGGTCTTTCTACCTGTCCAGAAATAATCAGCGGTGTCCGCGCCTCATCAACGAGAATCGAGTCTACCTCATCAATCACACAATAATTAAACGGGCGTTGTACCACATCAGCCATTGATGTTGCCATGTTATCCCGGAGGTAATCAAAACCCACCTCACTGTTGGTGACGTAAGTAATATCACACTCGTAATTTTTCTGACGCTCACTGGGAATCATGCTCGCCTGAATCAGCCCCACACTCAACCCTAGAAAACGATGCACCTGTCCCATCCATTCGGCGTCCCGACGGGCTAGGTAATCGTTCACCGTAATTACGTGTACACCCTTACCAGACAGTGCATTTAAATAACTCGGTAAAGTCGCCACCAGGGTTTTCCCTTCCCCAGTCTTCATTTCCGCGATTTGCCCTGAGTGCAGAATAATACCACCTTGCAGTTGCACATCAAAGTGTCGCAAACCCAAGACCCGCCGACCTGCTTCTCGAACAACAGCAAAAGCCTCCGGCAAAATTTCATCCAGGGTTTCACCCTTGGCCAGCCGCGCTTTAAATTCTGCTGTTTTGCCTTTCAATTCCTCATCCGTCAGGGCACTAATGTCTTCCTCTAAGAGGTTAACGTCATTAATGTAAGGTTGGTATTTTTTAAGTTTACGAGCGTTGGGGTCGCCCAACAAAGTTTTTAGCATGGCAAATTATGACAATAAATCAAGGGTGATGGGAATTAAAGGTTTGGCATAGGTTAACAGAATTTTACTCAGCCCAGCCGTTTTAGTTGTGGGTGGGCAGGAAATGAGTATTAACTCAAAAACAGCAGCGGCGCCAGCCAATTCGTCTAGTAAATGATTGGTTTAATCTTACATCTTATATTTCATCTTGATTAATAGTATCATTTTGGCCCCGGCTGGCGCAGGGAAACAGGGACAGCTGAATGTCAAACTCATCTTACCAAGGCAGTTTTTTTCCATCCCAGGAAAAAAATTGTCCACTATCGCCTGGTTGCATTTGTGCGAGCACATCCAGCAATTGCGTCACAGTGCGTTCTACAGAGAATAATTTTTCTGTGGGTACATTTGTTTGAAACGGACGAGACAGGCGGGTGTCGGTTGTGCCTGGGTGTAAAGTTACTACTAAAGCTTGCGGACAACTCCTGGCATATTCAATTGCTGCTGTCCGCATCAACATATTCAGCGCAGCTTTAGAGGCGCGATAACCATACCAACCACCCAGTTGATTATCACTAATACTACCTAATTTTGCTGAAATAGTGGCGAATATGCTGCGCTCTGGATGGCGAAATAAAGGTAATAAATGTTTAGCGAGTAACGCCGCGCCAATACTATTAACTTGGAAGTAGCGCAGCAAATTTTCAGAATTGAGTTGTTTGAGACTTTTTTCAGGTTGGAAATTACCGTCATGCAATAATCCCACACAGTTAATGACTAAATGTAGTCGCTTAACTTCATCTCCTATTTGTTTGGTAATTTCCCTAATCTGATTTTCTTCGGTAACATCTAACGATAAACAAATTAACTTTTCCGGATACTCTCCAGCCAAAGCTATTAATTCTGTGGATGTATCTATTTGACGGTAAGTAGCGTAGATTTTGGTAATGTTTTCATAAACGAGTAATTTTTTCACAAAACCTAGACCAATACCTTGATTTGCTCCCACAATTAAAGCGTGAACCTGATAATTTTCATTAATAAAAAACATATTTATTTGAATTACTTACCAATACAAAACTTACTAAAAATTCTATCTAAAACTGATTCTGTCACTTCTTCGCCTGTAATTTCTCCGAGTGCATGAACAGCATCTCGTAAGTCAATTGTCCAAAAATCTAGGGGTAACTGTTCGTCAATTGTCGTTTGTAGTTGAATCAAAGCTATATTGGCTTTAACTAAAGCTGCAGCTTGTCTTTGATTAATCGCTAAATCTACATCAGCAGCTTGAATTTTTCCCGCTTGCACTATCTCTAAAATTGCTGTTTCTAAAGCATCGATACCTTGATTTTTAGCCGCTGCAGTCGGGACAATTTGGTTAATTGTTTGGGGATATTCTAAAGAAGTGAAATCCAACGCCTGCACAAGATCAATTTTGTTAATTACCAGCATCAACGGACGGTCTTGTACTTGTGCATAAATTTCTTGATCACCAGCCGTCCAACCAGCCGTAGCATCAATAGTCAGCAAGACTAAATCTGCAGCGTTGGCAGCCCGGCGCGATCGCTCGACACCAATTTTTTCAACTTGGTCTGTGGTTTCCCGAATCCCTGCCGTATCCAGCACCTGCACAGGAATTCCCCCCACCACCAACTGAGATTCCACCACATCGCGGGTTGTGCCGGGTAAATCCGTCACAATAGCGCGATCGCTCTGGCTCCAAGCATTCAACAAGCTCGATTTACCTACATTCGGACGCCCCACAATCGCCACTTTCAAACCTGTACGCAGCAGTTCACCTCGATCTTTAGTCGCTAATAATTTGCTGATCTCGGCTGCAACATGCTCAATTTCTGATATTATGACCTTAAAATCCAGCGGTGGTAAGTCTTCCTCAAAATCGATTCTAGCTTCGATTTCCGCTAAGATATCCAAACAACGCCCCCGTAAGCGGCGAATCGGATCAGCTAACTTTCCCTGCAAACCCACCAAAGCCAACTGTGCAGCTTGAGGCGATCGCGCTCCCACCAAATCAGCCACACTCTCCGCCTGAGTTAAATCCAAGCGCCCATTCAAAAAAGCACGCAGCGTAAACTCCCCCGCCTGAGCCAGACGAGCACCGTTTTCTAAACACAATTGCAACACCTGCTGCACAGCCATAATTCCCCCGTGGCAATGAAACTCGACCACATCCTCACGAGTGTAAGAACGGGGCGCCCGCATCAACAACAACAAAGCTTCATCCACCAATCGCCGCGTCTGGGGACAACGGATATAACCATAGAGAACCCGGTGAGAGTCCCAAACCTGACGCCCAGGAGCAGAAAACAGAGTTTGAGCGATCGCCATCGCCCGCTCCCCAGAAACCCTGACAATACCCACACTACCTTGCTGCGGAACAACAGCAGTAGCGATCGCCGCGATCGTTCCCGTCGTAGCAAAAACTTCCGACATCAGCGCCCTTCCCAGCCAAACATTGCATCTACAGCCATCCTACTAAATCATCAAAGAAGGGAACAGGGAATAGGAAGGGTGGGAGGTGTGGGAGGAGGGGGAAGTGTGGGAGGTGTGGGAGGTGTGGGAGGTGTGGGAGGAGGGGGAAGTGTGGGAGGTGTGGGGAGTGTGGGAGGTGGGGAGATGGGGAGGTGGGGAGATGGGGGGTTATGGGGAATAGCAAATGCTGTTGCGGAAATGGCAATTTTTGTCGTTGAAATAGCAAATGCTGTTGTGGAAATGGCAAATGCTGTTGTGGAAATGGCAAATGCTGTTGTGGAAATGGCAAATGCTGTTGTGGAAATGGCAAATGCTGTTGTGGAAATGGCAATTGTTGTCGTTGAAATAGCAAATGCTGTCGTTGAAATGGCAATTGGAGTTGCAAAAACAGCAATTGTTGTCGTTGAAATGGCAAATGCTGTCGTTGAAATAGCAAATGCTGTTGCGGAAATAGCAAATGCTGTCGTTGAAATAGCAAATGCTGTCGTTGAAACAGCAATTGGAGTTGCAAAAACAGCAATTGCAAACCAAATAACTGCAAATAATCTCCCCATCTCCCCATCCCCCCACCACCCCATCTCTCCACCACCCCATCTCTCCACCACCCCATCACCCCACACTCCCCACACTCCCCACACTCCCAAAAAAACTAACCCCTCTCCATCACCGGAAAGGGGTATCAAAATACTCACTACACAAACTCAGCGTCGCTTAATAAGCATCTTGTAACTCATAGAAATCAGGAGAGATATAATCCTTACGCAAAGGCCAACCCACCCAATCTTCCGGCATTAAAATCCGCTTCAAATTCGGGTGTCCTTCGTAGATAATACCGAACATATCGAAAGACTCGCGCTCTTGCCAGTCTGCGGTCTTCCAAATCCAGTAAACTGAAGGTACAGAGGGATTTTCTCGTGGTAAGAACACCTTCACCCGGACTTCCTGGGGGCGATCGCTGTCACTATCGACCTTAATCAAGTGATACACGCTCACCAAATCTTGTCCAGGCCCCAAATCAATTCCGCCTTGAAACTGGAGATAATTAAACCCGTAAACATACAGGGCTGTAGCGATCGGGAGCAAGAAATTTGCCTCCACCTTAATTATCTCAGACCCATTCGCATCGGGTGCTAAACTCTCATGGTCAAAGCCATTTTCTGTTAACCACTGGGAAACTTGACCAGCCTTTACCAGAGACTCTTCTACCGCTGGTACTGGTTTAGATTCTGCATCAGCCACGGTTTGTCGTCTCCTTCTGTTTCTGGGATGTTAGTAACGCTGGAGGTACTGGTAAACCAATCGCTTCAGTCAATTCCTTCGGTGGACTATAGCGAGTTTCTGACTGCAAATATTTTCCAGTTAAAATTTCCTCAACTGGCTTCAGGTTATGAGTCGTGCTGTAATAGCGGTGACTTTGCTTGATTTGTCCCCGCTCTTGCATCGAATCATTAGCGATTTTTTTCCGTAGCTTGATAATCGCGTCAATAATCGCTTCTGGACGAGGAGGACAACCGGGTAAATACACATCCACAGGAATCAGTTTATCAACTCCCCGCACCGCTGTTGGGGAATCCACGCTGAACATCCCGCCGGTGATTGTGCAAGCGCCCATGGCAATCACATACTTTGGCTCAGGCATTTGTTCATAAAGACGCACCAGTTGCGGTGCCATCTTCATGGTAATTGTGCCTGCAGTAATGATTAAATCAGCTTGACGGGGGCTAGAACGAGGAATCAGCCCAAAACGGTCAAAATCGAATCGGGAACCAATTAGAGCGGCAAATTCAATAAAGCAGCAAGCCGTGCCAAACAGCAAAGGCCATAAACTAGAAAGCCGCGCCCAGTTATAGAGGTCATCAACTGTAGTCAAAATCACATTTTCTGACAACTCTTGAGTGACCGTGGGACGCTCAATGGGATTGATGATTTGCTCTTTGTCCTGAGTTGTTAAATTAGAATTCAAGACCATTCCAAAGCTCCTTTACGCCATGCGTAAACTAAGGCAACTACAAGAATTGCAATAAAAATCAGCGCTTCAATGAATGCCAATAACCCCAGACGATGAAAAGCTACCGCCCAAGGATACAGAAATACAGTCTCCACATCGAAGACCACAAATACCAGCGCAAACATGTAGTAGCGGATGTTGAATTGAATCCAGGCGCCCCCGATGGGTTCCATCCCAGATTCATAGGTGGTGCGCCGTTCCGGGCTATAACCACTCGGTCGTAGGAGCTTAGACGCTGAAAGCGCCAGGGCTGGTACTAGGCTACAGATAATCAAGAAGCCTAGGAGGTACTCGTAACCGCTGAGGACAAACACAATGAATATCTACCGCTTATGGAGTATTTTGACTGGGGGTTAGGGGCTGGGGGCTGGAGCGTAGGGATGAGGAAGTGTGGGAAGTGTGGGAAGTGTGGGGAGAAAAAGAATTTATGCTTCCCCCTCTTCCCATGACGTCACTTGCTTTACTTGGACACAGTATAAGACTACAGTGACCAACCCATGCCCAATACCCCATACCCCAAATTACGTTACTTTCTTTCACATTATATCTTTTAGGCTTTTCTGAAATTCGCCAAACAGACAAACTGTTGTTATTTGATTCGTCAGGGCTGACGATAGAAAAGTCTAACAGTTATGTCATAATTTTTAACGTAGATTTAAGATTTGTCCCTCTGCGAGGCCTAAGCCATGAGCGAACAAAGCGAACAAGCTGTTGAAACTCAAGAGTTAGACCGCTACGAGTGTCGCGCCTGCGGTTACGTATATGAACCCGAAAAGGGGGATGACAAGTATGACATTCTCCCAGGGACACCATTTGCAGAACTGCCTTTAAATTGGCGCTGTCCGGTGTGTACTGCTAAAAAACAAGCTTTTGCCAATATTGGCCCTGCTGGTCAAGCATCCGGCTTCCGGGATAATCTGGGTTACGGCTTGGGTGTCAATCAACTGACACCAGCCCAAAAGAATCTCTTGATTTTTGGAGCTTTGGGACTTGCTTTCTTGTTTTTTCTCAGTCTCTACGGCTTACAATAATACCCGTTATCTTTTTTACCTACTCTGTAGGGTGACATTGCCCTCAAGGTTAATCTTTTAGAAAACCCTACACAAATTTACAAACAACTAAGAAATACTGATGCATTCAATTTGGAAAGGTTGGCAACGAATATTTGCCTTGTTAGTAGTTGTCTTGATGTGTATCGGTTGTAGCAAAGTCCCTTCTAGTAGCTATAACCCTTGGGCAGTTATTTCTGTGCCCACAGACGCCAAGCTACTAGATATTGCTTTTACTGGTAATCCACAACACGGTTACTTGGTAGGTAGCAACGCCACCCTTTTAGAAACAAATGACGGTGGCGATACTTGGAAACCGATCGCCCTAGAGCTAGACGATTCTAGGTATCGCTTTGACTCCATCAGTTTTGCTGGTCAGGAAGGATGGATCGTGGGTGAGCCTGGTTTGTTACTGCACACCACTGACGAAGGTGGTTCTTGGTCAAGGATTCCCCTCAGTTCTAAGCTACCTGGAAGCCCCATTAGCATTACAGCCTTGGCAGATGGCTCTGCACAAATGGCTACTGATGTGGGAGCAATTTATCAGACCTCTGACGGTGGGAAAAATTGGCAAGCACAGGTAGACTCAGCCGTGGGGGTTGTGCGTAACTTGAGACGTTCTCCCAACGGTAAATACGTTGCTGTCTCCGCTAAGGGTAGTTTCTACTCGACTTGGGAACCAGGACAAAGTGCGTGGGTTCCCCATAACCGCACCAGTTCCCGACGTTTAGAAAACATGGGCTTTGGCGAAAATGGTCAGTTGTGGTTACTAGCACGGGGTGGTCAAGTGCAATTTAGTGATCCGACAAAACCTGATGAGTGGCTAGAAGCAAAAAATCCTGAGTTCTCCACCAGTTGGGGTCTACTGGATTTGGCTTATCGCACACCAGAGGATGTCTGGATTGGTGGTGGTAGCGGTAATTTGCTACACAGTAGCGATGGTGGCAAAACTTGGGAAAAAGACCGTGATGTAGAAGAAGTAGCCGCTAATTTTTACAAGATTGTGTTTTTGAAACCTGAACAGGGTTTTATTATTGGCGATCGCGGTACTTTACTCAAATATCAACCAGGCGCAGAACCAGCTTCAGCACCAGAAGCTGCTTAATAGTCACAAAACTTTAAGTATTCTCGCTTGTTTCTGAGAAGAACGTTGCAAGTTGTAACTGTTTCTAAACTTTGTAGGATAATAAACTCAATAACAGTCTTTGCGTAAGGTAGGGATTTAAATGGCAGGTACCACTGGAGAACGTCCGTACTCGGATATTATTACCAGCGTTCGTTACTGGGTAATCCACAGCATCACCATTCCAGCATTATTCATTGCTGGCTGGTTGTTTGTGCAAACGGGGTTGGCTTATGATGCTTTTGGCACACCCCGTCCCAATGAATACTTCACAGAAGTACGCCAAGAAGTGCCCATTGTGAAGAACCGTTTTGAAGCTAAACAGCAAGTTGAACAATTTATTGGAAAGTAGTTTGAAATCATGACTAGCGGCAATAACATCAATAATCAACCAGTTAGCTATCCAATTTTTACAGTGAGATGGCTCGCAGTTCACACCTTGGGTGTGCCAACTGTCTTCTTTTTGGGCGCGATCGCCGCAATGCAATTTATTCAACGCTAGGAGTAATTTATGGCAGAAAGAACGCCCAATCCCAATGATCAGCCAGTTGAATTAAACCGGACTTCTCTGTACTTGGGATTGCTACTGATTTTCGTTTTAGGGATTCTGTTTTCCAGTTACTTCTTTAACTAACTGGAACGATTTTTGCGAAACTTTGTTTATTTAACTTGTGTTGATTTGCTCTTAAGGGAGGAGGTAAGCCTGTGTCTGCTGGAAGTGGAAGAATTCCTCTGTGGGTCGTCGCTACGATCGCAGGGTTAGGCGTAATTACTGTTGTCGGCATTTTCTTTTATGGAGCCTACGCTGGCATCGGTTCTTCAATATAGTCACACCTGGAATCGAATAGCTTGAATAGTGTAGATTTTCTAACATTTGTTTAGAAATCACCATCAAAAAACCGCCTGTCTCTGTGAGATAGGCGGTAATTTAATTGGGTAAAAAATCGGTAATCGGTATTTTTTGAGGTTTTTGGGGACGCACAATTTTGCGCGTCTAACCCACCACCCATCAAAAAATTAAACAGCGTCTTCCCGTTCTATGTATAAAAACAAAAACGCGATCGTCGCTGCAGGTACACCCCAACCAATGATGGGAACAAATAGAGCAGGTAAGTAGGAAGTGCTAGCCAAGATATGAGGCAAAAATTCAGTTGCCATAATCAATATTCCTGTTAAGTTACACGACAATTCAAGTTGAGCTTACTGCAAATCCTGTCCCATTTTTGAAATTCTCAAGATTTTTAACACTGTCCATCTGGGAAAGGAGGGGGAGGTGTGGGAGGTGTGGGAGGAGAGGTAAGTGTGGGAGGTGTGGGAGGAGGGGGAAGTGTGGGAGGTGTGGGAGGAAGGAGAAGATCAAAAGCGTAAGCATAAATTCTTTTTCTCCCCACACTCCCCACACTCCCCACACTCCCCACACTCCCCACACTCCCCACACTCCCCACACTTCCCACACTCCCCATCTCCCCATCCCCCCATCCTCCCAAGCCCAATCACCACCCAATCCCCAATAATTCATCTAGCTGTAGCGTTGGTAAGTTAGGTGGGATCACAGTTCGGATGATGGTGATTTTGTGGCTTTCTTGCTGAGTGACTAAATCCAGGGCGATCGCTTCTAGGCGAATTTCTAAACAGCCAAAGGGAATTTTTAGTTGTGTCACCACTTCTAACCCGCCCTCAGAAAGAGGTTGCAAATTTTTTAGTATATGGGGGCCATCCAATAAGTAGCGAGTCTGGTAATCTTCAACCCATAGCTTGACGACAACTTGCGGGGGTAAATCAGGTAGTTCAGCGCGAATTTTAACAGCAGTTCCCGCAATCAGTTCCCCTGCTGGTATGTAGAGTTGGGGAACTGGTAAAGGTTGATTAATGTCTACTTTGATCGCGTCAGTGGGAGATATCTCGAATTCTGGTTCTGCAAATGTACTGTTTTCTGCCTCCTCAGCTTCAAGCTCGTCTGTATCATCTACGACTATTTCTTGGGCTAGCCAAGCTGGGGGTTTTTGGCGGCGCGGGAGAGGGGGTAAGGGTGGCGCTAGAGGACGGAATGATTGGCTGGCGCGGGCTTCTGGCTCTATGTTTAAGTCTGTGGGCGGTGTGAATGTGTTTTCTGTTTCTACCGCCTCTGGGTTTTCTATGATTGTATTGATTTGTTCTTCTAACTCCGTATTTTCTTCTAAAAATAAATTGAGATACTCAATTGGCGGTTGAGGTGGAGCAGGAAGGGGAACTTGATTTTTAGATATAGTTTGGCGGGTTGGAAGTTGGGTATCATGAGTCTCCTCAGGTAAGATGTACCCTTGGCTCTGTAACCACTTCCTAATCACCGGCGATGAATGAGGATTACCCTCAATGATCAATTGTGAACTCAGGGGAGTAGCTTCTTGGTTAACAGGCTGCTGAATTAATTCTGGGTTGGCTGCTATCGCTACTTCACTCACCAGCTCATCTTCAGGCTGTGTATCAGATGGTGGATTCTCGCTTGATTCTATTTCTGCGCTGGACCCCGCTGTTAGTCGTTTTAAGTAAGGAATATTACTATTAGCGACGGGTAGACGATTTTTAATTACCAGTTGATCTAAATTTATAGGTGCGATCGCCTGATTTTTATCGGCAATTTCTTCAGGGTTTGCAGCTGGTGCAATGAGAGCCACTCCCGTCTCATTCTCTGCTGATAACATAATCGGTGTCGGTGGCAAATTTGGTAACTGGGGCGCCTGGGAAGCTGTTGATTTCTTTGGGCGCAAGTTGACGAGAGGTGGTAAAGGTTTATTTACCGATGGCTGGAAGACTGAATACGGCTCTTTTTTGTTACTTTTGACCAAATTAAATAGTGACAAATCGAGGCTGACGCTTGGCTCTTGAGCAGCAGGTGGGATGGTTTCTGGCTCTACAAAATCGGGTGTATGAGATTGGGCTGTAGTAGCGATCGCCAGTAATTCTGTCACATCTGCTGTAATCGTGAATGCGTGGCTGGCTAAAACCCCAATTTCACCAACATCAGTAAATGCCCCATGTAAGGTGATATCTGCTAATATCAGCTTGGATTCACACTCGGCGGGAATAGCGATCGCGTATTCAATTGAGAAAGGCGGCACTTGATTCGTTAGCGGTTGCCTAATTTGGCTCAGGACTGTAGATTTTAAGGGCGATCGCAGTTCAATTTCCAGTTCTAGTGCATAAAGATTTTGCACACAAGGCTCATCTGCTTTTACCTCGACCTCACCACTAATAGTTAGCGGTTGTCCCCAGCGAGCAACATAAATTTCCCGCTCCAAAGTTAGCGATAGCGGTGCTGGTAATAGCGCTGCTGAGTTATCCTCTACGGTTTCATTCTCAGATGAAGTTTCCGAACTGGGTAGAGCTAAATCTATTAAGTTTTGTAAAATCTGCTCTGCTGTATCACCCCTCAGCCAAACTGGACTGACAGGCTGATCAATCACCGCATCTTCTGTGGTTTGAGGATGAGTATCATCCAGAGGAACTGGTGATTCTACAACAGTATTTGCAACTATTAGATGCAGAAAATCTGACTCTTGACTCTCGCCATCATCCAAAACTGCTACTGGTGCTAGCGAAGACACAACACTGAAAGAAACGCTGTATTGCCAAGATTTACCGAGAATATCCGACATCACATCACCAGAGCATTGTAGCTCCCAAATTCCCGGCAAGAAATCAGTAAAAGGCAACACAGCCATCAGGCCTTCTGAATTAGTGCGACGCGATCGCTTCTGAATTCGCCGTTTGGGAGGTAGTTCCTCAGTTGAAGAATGAGTTACCCGCACATATACATCCACATTAGGACGATTAGAACGTGCCAAAACCCTATACCTACCCTGTAAAATTTCTCCATTCAGCGATTCTAAGGGATGCCAAGAGCGATCGCCCTGCTTTTGTATCAGAAATTGCCAGTGTTCCATTGTGAGTGATGCCCAGACGCAAGAGCAGCTGAGTAATATTTTGCATTAGTTGCTTGCAAGTTTACCTCAGCAATGTATAATTTCATCACCTCCGATGACGTTTTGACCAAAACGCCAGCAAAAATTTACTAGAGTCTCACTCACTACGCCCTCCACACTTCACCCAGGCGTGCAAATTTTCATCTAGTCGCCAGCAGCGGACGAAAGTTCTTATAGTCGCACCCTTTGGGGTATCAACAAGCTTAAAAACGCGCCCTAAGCAACTGTAATACAAATTTTCCCAGATTTATTACTTAGAGGATATTTGAAAAATTTGGTTTTCTAAATCTTGAATTTTGAATTGGTATAAATTAATTTATCCTTTCTGTAACGTTACTCAAGAAAGGATAAGACGTTGCTGCAGGCTACACACAAAAGTGCAGAAAAGAATGCCGAAAACTGTAATCTCAAAAAATCAAAATTGGTATAAATTTAAATACATACAAACAATATTCAGATTTAAATATCTGACAAGTAAGCAGAATTCTAACATTTTTAATTAACGAAATTACACACTCATAAATAGAGGCAATAAAACCATGCACGTACAAAATGAAATCTTAGCAGGGCGGTATCAAATTCTTAAACTTCTTGGCAGTAAAGGATTTACAGAAGCATATTTAGCCCAAGATAAATTCTTACCTGAAAAGCCTTTATGCATAGTTAAACAACTCAAACCACGCTCTTTAGAACCAGAGACTTTAGAAGCTGCGCGCAATCTGTTTGCAACTGAAGCTGAAGTTTTAAATAAACTAGGGAGCCATGACCAAATACCTGGACTGCTAGCTTACTTTGAAAAAAACCAAGAATTCTATCTAATAGAAGAATTTGTAGATGGAGATAATTTAGAAAGCGATTTGGAGCAAAAACAAAAACTGAGTGCAGAAAAAGTTAGTATCTTGCTCCAAGAAGTGTTAGAAGTCTTGAAATTTGTTCATCTAGCAAATGTTATTCATCGTGATATTAAACCATCGAACATCATTCGTCGTCGGCACGACAAAAAAATTGTTTTAATAGGCTTCGGTGCAGTTAAACAAATGTACACCCAAATTGTTACCCCAGAAGGGGTAACAAGCTTCACTATGCCTGTGGGAACTAGAGGTTATATGCCTTACGAACAGCAAGGAGGAAAACCACGTTTCAGCAGCGATATTTACGCCTTAGGAATCACAGCAATTCAGGCTTTAACAGGAGTAAATCCGTCTCAGCTTACAGAAAATTCACAAACAGGAGAAATTGATTGGCGCAGTCAATTTATAAACCCACAAACAGGAGTTTATCAGCAAACTATTAGTGACGGACTAGCAGCAATTATAGACAAAATGGTGAAGTCACATTACAGAGACCGTTATCAAACAGTTGACGAAGTTCTCAACGATTTAAGAAATCAGCCCACATCCGAATTCAGTTCTCATATTTCTGGAAATGATGACTCAAGTTCTAGCGCCAGCTTCATCAAACCCATTAGAAACAAGAAAAATTTACTCATACCTGTTTCTATAGCGATAATACTCGCTACTGCTGGAGTAATTACTTACTTCATCAGTTCCCGAAACAATAGCCAAGTAGCTATTTCTCGACCAACACCACCAGTTATAACAACAACTCCTACCTCAGCAGAACCGACAACTGCTACAGGTTTTGTTGAACGAGGAAATCAGCGATTAGATTCTTTTGAAGCCGCAGCCGCACTTGCTGACTTCGATAAAGCCTTACAACTTCAGCCGAATTCAATAGATGCAAGCAGTGGCAAAAGTACGACTCAAGGTAGACAATTTTTGAATGAAAATAAATTTAATGAAGCTCTTACAGAATTTGAAAAAGCAATTAAAATTCAACAAAATAACTATCGTGCTTGGGTAGGAAAAGGGGACGCTTTATTATCTTTTAGCAAGTATAACGAAGCGCTTTCAGCCTACGATCAAGCAGCAACAATTCAGCCTAAATATATTCCTGCTATTAACGGTCGTGGTATTGCTCTAGCCAGTCTAGAAAAGTATGAAGAAGCAATAGTAGTCTACGATAGAGCATTGAATATTGATGAAAAAAATGACTTCACTTGGTATCTACGCGGTCAGTCTTTACATGCTTTAAAAAAATATAAAGAAGCAACACAATCATTCGATAAAGCACTAGAAATTGACAATCAATATCAAGATGCCTGGATAAGTAAAGGATATAGCCTTTTTTTAAGTGGCAAGCATGACGAAGGAATAGAAGCAGTTGGTAAAGCGATCGCAATTAATGATAGCTATGTTAACGCATGGCTAGCACAAGGCGACTTACTTAGTGTCAAGGGACGTCATGAAGGGTCATTAGCTGCATATGAAAAAGTCATAACTCTTGATGCAAAAAATGCTGATGCTTGGCGGGGAAAATCATCCGCTTTAGTTAAGTTAAGAAGACTAGACGAAGCTATCAAGGCTGCTGATGAAGCAATCAAGATTAGCCCAAATATTCCTTTAGTCCAAGCAAATTCTTGGACAGCGAAAGCCAATGCACTGTATGAATCAGGTAAATATGATGAGGCACTAATCGCTTATAAGAAAGTGCTTGAATTTTATCCTCAAGGAGAGACTGGTTGGTCTAATATCAGCGAACTTTTGAATAGGATGAAAAAATATGACGAAGCACTTGTTGCTGCTGATAAAGCTATAAATATTGAGCAAACAATTAGCGGTTGGAATCAAAGAGCCAATGCTTTAGTAGGTTTAGGAAGAAACTTAGATGCGGTTGCAGCCTATGACCAAGTTTTGAAATTAAAACCAGACTATCACTATGCTTGGGTTGGTAAAGGTAATGCATTTTCTAAATTGGGCAAATATCAAGAAGCGATCGCTGCTTATGACGAAGCTTTGAAAATTAAACCTTCAGATCCAAAACTTCAAGAACAGTCTGATAAATTCGCCACATGGAATCAAAAAGGTAATGCATTATTCCAACTTAAAAAGTATGACGAAGCATTAGCAGCATACCAAGAAGCTGTGAAAATAAAACCTAATTTTGCTGAAGGTTATTCCAACCAAGGTAAGACATTATACGCACAGCAAAAATTTCAAGATGCACTCGCTGCTTACGACAAAGCTTTAGCAATTAAACCAGATGACACTGAAGCAAAAACTAAGCGGGAAGAAATCAGTAAAAATCTGGGCAATTAAGTAAAAATAAGTAAAAAAGGAGCATATCAATTATGAATGCAACAATTACCAAAGGAATCATCTTACAGGGACGCTATGAAATCCAAGATTTTATAGGTAGAGGAGGATTTGGAGAAACTTATCTCGCAATAGATAAATTAAAAATGAACTCTTGCTGCGTTATCAAACGACTTAAACCTAAACATACCGATCCTGATACATTAACAGCAGCCAGAAAGTTATTTAAACGCGAGGCGCAGTTTTTATATGAATTAGGCAACCACAAACAAATACCTCATTTATTAGCAGACTTTGAGGAAAATGGAGATTTTTATTTAGCTCAAGAATTTATTGCAGGCGAAGATTTTAAAAAAGAACTGGAAACAGTCCAAACTCTCAATGAAACGCAGATAATTTCATTTCTTGATGATGTATTAAATATTTTAAAATTTGTGCACCAACATCATGTAATTCACCGCGATATTAAACCTTCAAATTTAATCCGTCGCCGTCATGATGGCAAATTTGTCCTTATTGATTTTGGTTCCGTTAAACAAATTACTGCTCAAGAAACCCTGGAGGGGAGACGAAACAGCCTAAAAAGCTTGGTGTATAAGATGGGTAGCGTTTTGTGATAGAAAAAGGTAGGTCTAGTTTTGTCAATAAGACCTACTTAATGATAATGTTAGCTATATTGTACCAAAAGCACTTAAAAAGTCAATTGAGTTTAGCAGAATATCTGTTGCTAAAAATTTTGATACATCTGTTGCAGTCAATCAAAGAAGTAACTTTAGAAAAATTAGCGAATGCGCTACCTTTGGGAATTAAATTTGAAAGCAGAAGAAAAAGAATACAAAGATTTTTATCATTACCAAATCTCACAATTGAAAAAGTTTGGTTGCCAATTATTCAAGAACTAATAGCAAACTACTTCCAGAATGAAAAATTATTTATATAGCAATTGATAGGACTAATTGGAGTCGGATAAACTTATTAATGGTCAGCGTGATTTGGGATAAAAGAGCCATACCAATATATTTTAGTTTGCTGCCCAAATTAGGTAGTAGTAATCTCACGGAACAGCAGAAAATATATCGCCAGTTATAGCAATATTAGAAAGATTATAAAATCTGTGTGTTGGGGGATAGAGAATTTTGCTCGGTAAAACTAGCAAAAGTACCTTCAGAGCAAGGATGTATATTTTTGTTTGCGATTGAAAAAGAATGAATTTGTAGAAATTAAACAAGATATGTTTATGGAGTTAAGCAGTTTAGGATTAACTCCTGGAGTATCTTTTTTTATCAAGGGAGTTATACCAATTTAATATGAAGTTGCATATAATAGAGAAAACAAACTCGATAAATTAAAAGAACCATGAGCCGCCCTTTTGAGATTGAAATAGCAGAGAGCGAAGAAGAACTTAAAAAACGCCTGCAAACAGCTAATTTAGGGAACCAGAAAGAAAAACTTATTATGCTGTGGTGGATAAAAAGCGGGCAGGTCAAGAAGCAGCAAGACATTGGAAAACGCTTGGCGAAAGATACTTCAACGGTAACAAGGTGGATACAAAAGTATAGATCGGGTGGGCTAGATGAATTATTGAAAATAAAAAAAGCTCCAGGAGCAAAACCCAAAATTCCTGAACGAGCGATCGCAGCACTTGAGGAGGAGTTAAAAACAGGAAAAGGCTTTAGTAGCTATGGTGCAATAGTGGAGTGGTTAAAGCAAGAGCAAGGGCTGGATATTGAGTACGCAACGGTTTATGCATCGGTTCGATATCGATTAGGGGCAAAACTAAAAGTCCCACGTCCTCAAAGCTATAAGCAGGATGAAAAGTTAGTATCTGAGTTTAAAAAAAACTCGGTATCATCCTCAAGACCCTAGAAAAACATCTAGCGCCAGGAAAATGCGTTCATTATCTGTGTCAAGACGAAACTAGGGTGGGGTTAAAAACTTTAACGGGAAAAGTGATTACGGCTTCTGGAGTCAAACCAACTGTACCCGTGAAATGGCAAAGGGAAAACTTTTGGATTTATGGTGCAATTGAACCATTCACAGGACAACATTTCCAGCAAGAATACCCCAAGCTCAATGGTGACTATTTTCAACAGTTTTTAAACTGGTTATCTGGGCAATTAGGTGAAGATTATGCAATTTTACAAATAGACCAAGCTCCTGCTCATGTCGGTGGTGCAATTAATTGGCCTGAAAATATTATCCCCCTACTTCAACCACCTCACTCTCCAGAATTGAATCCTATTGAAAGGCTTTGGCAGTATCTCAAAAAATCACTTCATAATGAACTTTTTTCTTCTTTGCAAGACTTACGTACTCGCATACAACAATTGTTTGCCCAACTAACATTTGAGCAGGTAATGTCTATCTCCTCTTATAACTTTATTTTAGAAGCTCTTTTCTATGCAGCTTCATATTAAATTGGTATTAAGGTAACAAAGACTCAGGGTTTTATCAGTTTTAATGTGGCTGGTAAGTGGCAACGTAAAATTAACGGAGTAGCACCCAAAGAAGCATGGTTTATTTTAACAAATTTTGACACCCTAGAGTCAGCAATTGCTGCTTACAAAAAGCGATTTGATATTGAAGAAATGTTTAGAGATTTCAAAACAGGTGGCTATAACTTAGAAAACACTAATGTTCAAGGTGAACGTTTTATTTCTCTAGTTTTGTTGATAGCGATCGCTTACACCTCTGCAACAATTAATGGTCAACTTATTAAACGCAAAGGAATCCAAAAATATATAGCTCGGATTAAAGAAAGGAGTCGTTCTCAACGGAGACACAGTAGTTTTTATATCGGCTTATATGGTCAAACATGGGTACATTTCAAGGATAGCTGTATTGATTTAGTCACACAATTAATGAGAATTAATCGTAATAAGTGGAAGCATTATCAACAAGGTTTAAGAGCCATGAAGCTTATTGAATCTATATTGTAGCTTATTTCGTCTCCCCTTCAGGTAAATATTACACCAATTGTTAATAAAAGAAAAATCCTGGTTTGCCAGCGTCCGTATAATGTCGGTGTCATGGTTGTTGATTAGTTGCCCATTTAATCCACTGCCAAAATGAACCGATTCCTTCAAGATATTTGATTCCCGGTGCGCCTATTCTGGCTAAAGCCTCGGCGGAACGTTGTGCTGCATATTGTAAACCTAAAAAACTATCTACTGGTGCATATGACCCACCTAAAGTCATACTTCCTGCAGCAAATATACGTCCCACTTTTTTGCTACGCATATCCTTAATTTCAAATTCGTTTGTAACTTCTATACGTCCTGAAGAGTTTAGCGGGATATGATAACGCTGAATTAAATCATTGATTAGAGGACTGGCAATCGGATTCGCGTCTAGTCCTGTAGCATCAATAATAAAATCCGCAGCTGGAATATCAAGACGAATTTGGTTTTTAATATTACTACCAGCAATTAATATATTGAGCTTTCCTTCTGCATTGCGCTCAACTTTTTCGACTCGGCCAAAATAAATTTGATACCATTGTTCTTTGCTATGCAGCCCATTACGAATTAGCCGTCGCCAGTCGCTTCTATCAGCAGTAGTCGTACCTCCCCAGTCTTGTAACATTTTATAACGTTCTGGTGGTTTGGCAGTTGCGAGGATTTTACGCAGATCCCCGCCCCATGCAGCTTTAGGCCAGTTGAAAGGCTGAAATTCCCAATTATTTTCGACATAACGCCTAGCTTGACCAAATTTTGCACCTTCTGGGTTTGGCGATTGCATAATATGAATAATCGTGACTTGATTATTTTTAGTCTGTTGACGAACTTCATTCAACCGCTGAATAATCCGAGAAGCCACAATTCCTCTACCCCGAATAATTACTATTCCTCCGTGTTTTTTTAAATACTGATAAACATGCTCGTGATTTTCGTAGGCGTTGACTACTGATTTGCGATCGCCTGTAGTTTCTCGATATTCTAATAAATCTGGTAAAAATTTAACAGAGGCATAACCGATTGCTAAGTTAATATACTTAGCAACTAAAATTTGGTATTCATCTTCTGTACTACCAGCTAGAGAATAAATAATCACATATCGACCATCATCTGTTTTCCGGATAAGTTTGACATCCCCGGCACGCCACATAGACTTCCAATTGATGCGCTTGGCTTCTCTGTCCAGTGAAGTATAAACATCACCTGCAATTGGCGTGTAAGTATCCGTACTTAGTAAAGGTTCAGCGAAAACTTGCCACAAGCACTTGAATGCATGGCTAAGATTACCAGAAACAATATCCCTCCAGGCTTCCCGAAGCGCATATCCAGGCCAACCCCAAATATTATCAGGACAAGAGTCAGAATTAGAACGAATCCGTTCATAGTCCTCTGGAATTTGGGAATTGCGGCACAATAAACGATAACGATGATATGGTTTGCTATCACCACGCCCAATTACCCGAATTTGTTCGGACTTAACACCAGAAATTCTGATAGTATCTACCCAAGCGAAGCTCCCCATGCCACCACCGATGGCAACGTAATCTTTTTCTTCGTAATTACTGTGTAAAATAATACGTTTAATTTCTGCGATCGCTACATGGCTAGAACCAAAAATATTTGGTAGAGGTAAAGATTGTGGTTTTTTGTGCAAGCGATACTCTAACAAGTCTGTTTCTGGCTCAAAAAACATTCCTGAATCTGGCTGGTTGTTTTGTCCTGCACTTCCACCCCGCGCTTGTGCTACTTGAGAAGGTACAAAAACACTTGATTCATGGGGCATAACTTCTGTCCCCTCCGATTCTACTTCAGCCACTAAAGTCAGGGTAATTACGTATGGCCCGATTTTGAGACAATCGCCACTTTGAAAAGAATGATGTGATTTATTAAACCATTTACCATTTAAGTAGCTGCCATTGGTACTTTTATCAGTAATAACTAACTGGTCATTCTCCAATGCTATTAAGGCATGATATCTTGACACAACTTTACTTTGAAGTAGGAGTTGGTCTACTGGTTGGTTGTTTAAACGATTCGGCATTGCTTCTGGCTTACTACCAAGCGCTACTGGTAGAGTAAAAGTCACATCCCAATGCTCGCCAGTCACGGAATCTTCCCAACGTAGTTGAATTTGCATAGGAACACAGTCCCCAACTTTGATGAGTAGTATCTATCCGACAACTAATTTTTTATCAGACTAATGTATAAGGAAATTCAGTTTTTGTATTAAAAAATATAATAAGGCTAACTCACACAATGATTTTAGCAAAAACCGAAAAATTTAAGAATACACGTAATTTAATCAAAAATAATGTAACAATTTACGTATTAATTAATACTTGCTTTGAATTGAATAACTGCGATCGCGCAAAAAATTTTGGCACAAATATTAAATACCCCCAATAGCCTTTGCCAATAAAGGTCGCTGGAGGTATCCTAAAGCAGAAACTTTTAGAGAAACATTATTAGCAGGTTTTAAGGTTAATTAACCCATTTCAGTAATCAAACACTGTAGCGATTTTGATAGTAATTCAAAATTTGCTGAACCCGCTGCCGACTTTCCAAACTACAGTTCACAGCCCACGAAATTGACAAGCCTGCAATTTGACTTTGGTGATAATCGAACTGCTGGGATGATTGGGGAATTAAATCCACTTCTACTCCATCCACTTGACGCAAATGGGCCGCTATCTCTCGATAAACAGCCAAAGGTAAACCAGTAAATTCGATTTTTTCTCTAGTTTCCGTCATCATGAAGCTCCGGTATTCACAGAATTTTGTGGTGACGTTGTTCCAGAACCAGGATTTTCTCCAACCGCTTTAGCTGATGGTGCGTCTCCTACCATTCTGGCAACCTCAATACCGTATTGTTCCACAATCACGACCGGGTTAGAGCCTTCGTTCATTTCAATCCTTTTAATGAGCAGGCCGTTAGCCAGTCGCTGTCCCGCTTGCACATAGCGACTTGCAGGCTCATTTGGAACTTTGATAATTGCTTGGAGTTGATTACTCAACAGCACAACTCCACTCACCATCACGGCTTTTGCTAACTCAGGTTGTGGTGGCTTTGGAAGTACAGATACTAAATTTGGACTAGGAACCACTGGAGGTAAAGCCTTAGGTAAGACTGGAGTTAAAACAGGCATTTTCCTGGGCTGTAGACGAGCCGAGATTACCTGACTTCGTTTTGGCACTTTGGCGTTCACACTTGGCACTTTTTTGTCTACAGATGCAGTTTTGGGAATCGGTAGAGGAGGTAAATTAGGAACAGGTTTTCCCGTGTTATTACTAACTGCAATCGTCGGTTGCTCGATAATTTCCGCGAATGGGTCATTGCGACCTTTTGATACCACTACTGCTCGTTCTGTAGCATTAGTTGGTTGAATCAAACGAGAATTTATTGAAGCAACTTGAGAGACATTTTTAGCGGCAACTACAGGATTATTAAAAGATGCCGTAGCCTGTGACGGCTGATTTGTCGGCACTGCCTTCGGGCTAGAAATAACGGCGGCTGGAGTAGAAGTGGTAGCTTGTGGAGTATTTTCTGAAGTACATCCAGCGGCTAAAATTAAAATAGCTGCAACAGCGATCGTGGAATTTCTTTTGCTCATTAGCTGCTCTCAAAAGCAATAGAAAAATTTGTTTGTGGAAATGAACAAGCCTAAAATTTAGATCAAAGGCAAATTCTGTTCTTGTTATAACCCAGTTTTTGATATTGCAAAGTTATCTTTAACACTGATAGTGCAGCAAAATTACGGTGGAAATTTATAGTTAACCATCCACCGCACCCATAATGTGTTTCAATGAATCCAACCCTTTCTTGACTCGGCGAGAAACCGTAACTACACTAATTCCCAGATGTTCTGCCACTTGTTTTTGGGTTAAATCATGCAAAAACACGCATTCCAAAACTTCGCGGGTGTGTTTTTCTAGCTGAACCAAAGCTTGTTGTAAACGCAATCGGTCTTCTTGCGCCAGTTGAAAGCTGCGGTAGCGAGGATCGGGAACTAATTCTCCCAAACATGTAGACCCTTCCTCTCCATCCTGCACTGGTACATCTAAGCTTAAAGGAGCACGATTCACCCAGGCCAACTTAATTTCTTGCCATTCATTAAGAGAAATTTCTAGTGCTGCTGCTAGTTCAGAATCAGTGGGTGGGCGATTGTATTTGGCGCGCAAAGAGCGCGAAACTCCGATTGCTTGCTGTTGCAAAGCTAGATAACGCCGAGGAATTCTGACAGTGACGCCTTTATCGCGGAGATAATGTTGAATTTCACCGCGAATATAAGGAATAGCAAAGGAACTAAAAGCATGTCCCTTAGAAATTTCAAATCTTTCCACAGCTCTAATTAAACCCAAACAACCTACTTGGAGTAAGTCTTCATAGCTCTCATGACATTGATTCATCCAATAGTGAGCTTCTTTTCTCACAAGTCCAAAATTTAGTTGCACCAGTTGATTACGAACAGTTTCTGAGCGAGATTTTTGGTATTCTCGCAAAATCTGCCAAATCTCGTGCTTCAGTTCATTGGTGACTGTAGTAGGCATAGCACTGCTTTTATTGAGCAAATAAACTGTTAATTACTGGCTTTTAAATCCATGTGGAATTATGTAATATCCCAGTCAATATCACCTGATATTAATTAGCAAATCCTATGGCTAGTAAATTTTTTATTTAAAAACGCCATAGTCTGGCTAAAAATACAACAAAATTAGAACAAACAAAACTGGTATTTTGTTTGTTTATTAATTTGGTTATGACCAGTAGCGAATCAATCTACATAGAGCCAAAATATAAAATTATTTAGGTGATTTCAAACGGGAATTTTACTTAATTTATTTTTTTTGAATATCAAAATTATTAATATATGTATAATCACATTTAATTATGGTTTTTGACCTGAATAATGCTCGTTATTAACCGTAAAACTACGGTAATAATTGCTAAAAATTTCAAGAATTTGAGCAAAAAATAAAAAGCACTCAGTACGACAATGTAAATATACGCAGATGACTATGAATAACTTAGGTGTCAACAGTAAATATCACTAAACAAATTAATAGGGAACAGGGAATAGGAAACAGGGAACAGGGAAATTCGCATATATTAAGGGGATTGAGACAAGGACGCCTCATGCAGGAATCTTTTTTTTGTTATTCATCAATCAATAAATAATGGTGGAAGTACCCTTGTATTGGGTCGCAGATCTTTGACTGTTAAGAGTTCCAAGAGTGCCTGTTGCTTGCCCCGTTCGCCGAGCGTTCCCGCTCTGAAAAAACTGGTTAGCGAAAAACCCCTTTACTTACCTAAAAGTCAGGGAGTAAAGGGGTTATGAGCAAAGTCCATACAGACCCAGAAGATCAAGTCTGTGACATCAAACTAGGGACGTCAGAATTGAGAGAAATGAGGTAGCCGGAATTTAGGCGCGATTTGACTCAACTCTGCCGTAGAATAGACCGCGGATCTTGACTTCTTTAGGTTCACCAGCACCTAAATCGGTGTCAGATGGCTGTTCACTCTCGAAAGTGCCAGCAATTTCACCACTACCACTATCTATTTTGGCTACTTGCAGAGAAATTTTGCCGCTGAGAATATCTGTACGTTTGACGTTAGTCCGGGTCAGTTCATCATCATCGGCTTGGGCGGGGAGAGCGACAGCGTTGTCATAGCCACTGACAACACCACGACCTTTAGGATCTAGGAAAGCAGCACCACGATAAGAAGGTACCTTGAAAGTGCCTTCAAAGTCTGTGGAAGTGCTCACACTGGATAAACCAGGTTGTGATTGAGCAACCAAGTTTTTGATGGTGAAGAGGAATGGTACTCTTTCTCCACCGGGTAGCTGTACAGTGATGGCTTGGAAGTCAAGACCGTCTTGTTCGACAAAAGTCAGGCTATTATCTTGGTTGATTTTCAGATCACCTTGCACTTGGTCAATGGTGGAAGTGTATCTAGTCAACAATTTACCAGCCACAAATTCTGCTTCTTGGCGTTTGTTAGCGGGTTCTTCTTTGACGAAGAATTGGGTTGGTTCTAAGCAAAGTTCTTTGATCGAGTAGGACTGGCTAGCATCGATGGGAATTGAACCACGTCTTGTTTCTGCCAGTTGGGGGCATTTATTAGCCAACCCCGTACCGCGAATTTGTTCATAGGTCAGTACATCTCTGCCACTGGAAGATGAGCCGTCGCTACAAGCGGTAATGAGTCCCAGGCACAAAGCCAAGAATGCAACAATTAAAGCGCGATACCTCATGGTCAACCTCAATGTCAAAAATTAATATCTAAGTTGTAAAACTGCTCTGCTAAACGTAATTAAACGTGTCGCTGGATTGAGTCTGGGGTTGAAGCCCCAGAGGGGGCTAGTCCCCCTGCTGTTTACAGGATTTGGTGTATGTATGAGTACACCTTAAAACAGAACGGCGACAGTGCTTACCTGAGATTACACAAAAAGTGGGATTTTCTTTGTGCTTTGCTCTTGTTGATGACAAAAGCGGTATCACTGAGGACGTTCTGTATTATGTATGTATTGCCACGACACACAGCCAATTGTTTGATAAGGAAATCAGCCAGATCATACGATTTTTTGAAACTCAAAATCAAAGGACTCTGAAGTTAAACAGGAACTTATTAATCCCATTTAGCTTTCCTAGAGGCTGTGTTATGCGTTACTGCTGTGTTTTAGTGGCGATCGCAATTGTTGTCGATTATAAATGTAAATCCAGTTACAGACTGCCCTGAATGAGGCAGCAAGTACCCGTAAACTCGGCCCTGAGTACAATTTAGCCAATATGATTTCTGATAGCCTCTAGAAGCCACCAGCGACCGCAGAACCCGAAAATAGCTGACTAGAAAAATGCTACTGGTCATAACTACCTCCAGCCCCTCATCCCTAACCCCTAATCCCTTTTTCCATGAAAGCCAAAAATCTTCGATAAATTTGAGTAGACCTCATTACATAGAAAAATTGGCATGAGCAAAGATAGAAATTTGGACTCAGGTGATTTGTCTTCTACGCTGCAAGCAATTTCAAACACAGTTCATGATGCAGCGCAGAGTTATCAAGGGGATACTGTGGCACTGTTGGCGTTGCTGAGGCAATTGGAGCAGTTACACCGAGAAATCCGAGATGGGTATTTTCAAGATAGTTTGCCTGATAACCGTCAGCATTTGTACTCGCTGCTGAAAGATATTGAGTCTGAGGGTGGCTGGCCTTATATTGAGCGGATGAATCTCAAAGCCTTTTTAGTGAACTTGACCCAGGAGACTCATCGTGATGGTGATAGTTTAATGAGCAGCGATCGCTCATTTGGCTGGTAAGCTGGGTTAGGAAAAAGTTTTGAGTTTTGAGTTGTCCATCCAGAATTCTTTGCGCCTCATACTCATCACTCTTAACTTTCGTTACCTTTTGCGGGTGATAGTATCACAAAGACGGCGATCGCGCCCTTCAACATTGCGGTTGTATTTGAGATAGTCATTCACCCAATTGCAACCGCGCCCAAGCAAGTCGTCTAAGTCTAGATTCCACAGAATGATGGTGTTGTCCACACTTGCTGATGCTAAAGTTTGACCATCAGGGCTAAAGCTAACACCTAAAACTGCTCCATGATGTCCAGTGAGGGTTTTAATCAATTTACCCTCACGGCTCCAAAGTTTCACGCTTTTGTCAAAACTAGCAGCAGCAATGAGTTCACCACGAGGGCTAAAAGTCACAGCGCTGACGCTATCACTGTATCCTTTCAACAAGGTTTTGATAAAAGTTCCGTCCCGTCGCCACAGCTTCACAGTGTTATCCCAACTAGCGGAAGCCAGCAATTGAGCAGTGGGACTGAAACTCACACCTAATACCCAGCTATCATGAGGGAAAGTTTTGATCAAAGTGCCATCCCGTCGCCACAGTTTGACTGTTCGGTCATCACTTGCAGAAGCTAACACCTGACCATCAGGACTGAAATTGACGCTATTAACTCGATCATGATGACCAACTAAGGTTTTGAGCAATTTGCCCTGGCGGCTCCATAGTTTCACCGTCTTATCTTTGCTCGCAGAAGCTAATAGCTGTCCATCGGGGCTGAAATTGACGCTATTGACACTACCACTATGTCCGGTAAGGGTCTGATACAATGACCCGTCACGACGCCAAAGTTTCACAGTTTTGTCAAAACTACCTGATGCAAGAATTTCACCTTGGGAGTCAAAACTGACGCTTGGTACCTCATCTTTATGCCCAACTAAAGTTTTGTAAAGTCGGGTTTCTAATTTACCGTTTCGCCAGTCTCGTCGCCACAGTTTCACTGTTTTATCTTTACTACCTGATGCCAACATGCGGCCATCAGGACTCCAAGCAACGCTTAAAACTCTGTCCTTGTGTCCTTGGAGAATAGGTAATGTGGGCGCGTCTAAACGCCAAAGTTTGACGCTTTTGTCAAAACTTGCTGATGCTAATAATGAATTATCTGGACTGAAAGCAACGCTGGCTACAGCATCACTGTGTCCTTTAAAGGTTTTCAGTAAGGAACCTGTGATACTCCAGAGGTTGATGGTGTTGTCGTCGCTCCCGGAGGCTAATTTATTACCATCAGGACTAAAGCTAAGATGCCAGATGTTACTGCTATGCTGCCGTAGGGTTTTATATGGGCGAAAATCGAAACCATCGGCATTAGTCTGACGATTTCGCCGCCAGAGTTTGACTATTCGGTCTCGACCCCCAGAAGCGAGGATTTGACCGTCGGGGCTGAAAGCTACTGCTCTCACTCCTCCCTGATGTCCTGGTAAAGTGGCGATTAAACTACCGTCACGACGCCAAATTTTCACAGTTTTATCTTCACTAGCCGAGGCGATTAATTGACCGTCAGGACTGAATGTTACCCAGTTTACCCATCCTTGATGTCCTCTGAGAATTTTGACTAAACTACCATCAGGGCGCCAAATTTTAATGGTGGCATCTTTACTCCCAGTAGCCAGCAGTTCTCCGTCAGGACTGAAACTAACACTATAAATCCAGTCTCCGTGTCCTTCGAGGGTTTGATGAGGACGGGGGTCAAATTCGCCTGTAATCGGGTTTTTTCGCCAGAGTTGCACAGTTTTATCTAAGCTAGCAGAAGCTAGTGTTTGCCCATCTGGGCTAAAGCTAACGCTAGTCACAGCATCGCTATGGCCTGCAAGGGTTTGTAGTAATTTCCCGTTGGGACGCCACAGTTTGACTTCTTTATCTAAACTGCCTGATGCTAATAACTGACCATCGGGGCTAAATGCGACACTCCAGACAATATCGCTGTGCCCTTCTAAGCGATTTACTTCCTCTACTCCATAAACCGCTTGTTGCAAGGCTGTTACTACGCGCATTCTCGTATCTGGTTGCACATCATCTGCTTGTTTGAATTTTCTCCAGGCGCGCAAACTTTCTAATAAAGCATCAAACTCTTTGTTGGAGGCAAATAGAGCTTCACTAGCGGCGGCGATCGCACTGATTTTAAAGTTAATTTCGCTACGTTCGGCGCGTCGAGTTTGCCTGAGTGCGGCTCTTTTTTGTAGGTCGGCTTGCCACCATAATACAGCGACGGTACTTGCCATGATGGCTAAGGCGACGCCGGCGATGCGTGCTTCTCGCAATCGCCGTTGTAAAACCAGGGTGAGTTGCTCTTGGGAGAGTTTGTGAGCTGCTTCAGCTCGAGTTTTTTCAAATTTGGCTTTTTCTAATTCAGCCACCATGCCATGATCATTTTTTTGGCGAATTGGCTCGACTAAATAGTCATGTACTAGTTGATAGCGATCGCCTAATTCTTCTCGCTCTCGCAACACTAAACCTGAACCCACTAAAATTTCTAAAATAAATTCCCAATTTGTGTCAAATTCTGCTGTCGGCTCTAATTTATTTCCTAGTGCTGCTACAAAATCTGCTTTGGTTTTTAGTGGTCTTGTCCCTTTTTCGTCAGTTAATTCAAATAATAGTTTCCAGCTACGTTCTTCATTTTCTTGTCCACAATCTTTAATCACTTCTTGCAGCCAGCGTTCTACTAGTTTTTTTGAGCCGCCGCACAACTGATATTGTTCGAGTGTGGTAATATTTTCTGCTTGTAATTGAGCACCAACTATTTGTAATTCAATCGGATGGACTTCATTTATTTCTGCTGATAAGTCATCGACGATTTTGTGAATTAATTCCTCACTCAATTCGGAGTATGAGCGTTTGGTCAAGCTTTGAACTATACTTATAGCATCATGGCGGGTAAAGTTTCCCAAATAATAGCGGATATCTTTATCTAAAATATTTTTATTAATTACTCCCAAATCATATAAACCGTCACTATTTTCTTTACTTAAACGTTCAAATTCTAAGAGGTAATGTAAATAGTCTTCTCGCAATGACAGAATAATTTTAATGTAGGGAATATTTAGACATTCACTAAAAAATCTATAAAACTGAGCTTTTTTAGTAGGAGATGTGCTGATAAAGAAAAATTCTTCAAATTGATCAAATATAATAATAATTGTATGATTACGTTCAGATGCTAACCGCAGTTTTTCAATGAGCACAGTTGGCGTCATTTCTTCAGGTATTGATATTTCTGTCTGTGATATGACATGGTTGATACTACGTCCTAAAGCTGTCACCCAATCAGTATAAACAGATAAAACAATCGGCAACGGTATACGCTCGCCAATAATTTTTCCTTTTAATGCGGGGACTAAACCAGCTTTGAGAGTTGAACTTTTACCCACACCCGAAGGGCCGTGAATAACTGTAAGTTTGTAGTCAGCACGAGTAATGCGTTCAATCAAGCGATTGACATCTTGTTGACGCCCTGCGGCGGCTATTTCTTGAGCAATTTCTTCAGGAATAAAAGGGATTTTCTGTGGCTCTAAAACTGGGTTAATTCTGTAGCGTTGCGGTTGTAATTGACTAGCGCCAATGAAGGCGCGAAAACCATATTGATGCTCTATTTGAATTTTTTCTTGTTTGAGAATAAAGGCTTCTGCATAATCACGACGCCCAAAAAAGTAGAGCGATCGCAATTCTTCTAAAATTTCTAGATAAAGTGAAGGCTCATACTGTAATTCACAAACTACCTTTGCCCATTCTAAGTTATTGATCGCTTCTTCCGATTTACCTAAATTTCTTTGTGTACGTGCTAATAATAATAGATACCAGCTTTCTTGTTGTCGGGAAACTTCGGTCGCTAATTCAGCTATTGCTAGTGCTTTATTAACTAATTCATCAGCTAACAACCAATTAGATTCTCCCACAGCCACAGCTGCCAAAAAACCATAATCTTGAGCAATTTGTGCAGGAATTCCATAAGTTTCATGTAACTGCAAAGATTTTTGTGCTAATTCCGCTAAATCTTCCCAAGCTTGTAAACGTTGCAACATTTCACAAGCCGATAAAATGAATTTGGCTACTAAGTCTTGTCTTTCTGCTTTCTCTAATATTTCTAGACATTGCTTAAACCACAACAAAGCATCTTGCCAATATTTTGTGTCTGAACCGTGATTTAAATCGGCCATCCGGCGATAACACAGTCCTAGATGGAACATGACTACTGCTTGTCTTAATTGTGGTCGAGATAAAAGTATAGGAGGATTGGGGGAATAGGTTTCTATATTTTCTGTAAAATTTCCTAACCTAGTTTTATCTAGCTCTAGTTGTTGCCACAAGATTAAGCTTTTTTGATAATGAGTTAAAGCCTGAGGAATTTTATCGTTTGCATATTCATCGCGCCCCAAAACAAATTCTAAACTGGCTTCTAACTCTGGTTCTAATTTGATACTATATAACCGCAGCAAATCATTACGAGCAGACTCAATTTCGTGACGACTTTGAGACTTAGGTGCTAAATCAAGTGACGCATTAGATAAAAATTTATCTGTTCCTGCTGCTAAAATTTTGGCAAATAAAGATTCTGTTTCTTGCCGAATCAAAGTAATTAAATTTTCTTTCGCTAATTCAAATTTAATTGTAGTTGCTGCCCAGCTTTTAAAATCAGGTGCTAATTTGGCTAGTATCGCTGCGATGTCATCTTGTAACCACAGAACTAGCGGAAAGGGAAAGCTAGCAGCGTAAATATCTCTTGCTTGATTAATCCCACTAATTAAATCTTCTAAATGAGTAATTGATTCCAACCCAAAAACCATCACAGATGAGGGTAAAGAATCTGTAACAACTGCGGGATAATCGAGAAATAGTTCGGCAATTATTGTAGTGTGTAAAGCAGTAGTTGATGGTTTGAGAACTAGTTCTCGTAAATTTATATCTTCCGTTAGCAAGCGCAGATTACCTAACATTTGCTCGCGCAATTGTCCATAATTACACCGGACTAAAATCAGGGCAAATTGACCATTAGAAAGCTTAATCGCCCGAATCAATCTTTGCAGAGCCTGCTGATTTTTATTGGCGATCGCTGCTGTAAGTTGCCACTTTGTCATAATTAAAATCCGGGCTAAAAAATGAGAAATAAAGATAAAAAAAGCAGCAGATCAAAGAAAATAATAAGCATAGAAGAAAGATTCATATCTCCACTCTTCTATACTTTATTTTCTATTTTTTATGACTATTTATTTTGCTGCCATGTCAAGACTTTTTCGGTTTCTGCTAAAGCTGGACTGATGCCAAACCACCGCCCCTGCAAATCGCGGTATTCAAATAAATACATACTTCGCAATAAGCTCTGGTAATCAGATTCACCTTTGACATTTTGCTGCTGCACTACTTCAAATAGTAATTCCCATTGGCATTCATCAATAGCTAGAAGCAAATCATCACGATAATCTTTAATTACTGCTTCTAAACAGTCTCTAGAGAATGGTGGATCTTGCCGCTGCAAGCAGCTATAAAGTAAACCTAGCAAGTTACGAATATGTCCACCACTTACCCGACATATGCGATCTAGAGTTTCGGGTTCATCAAATAATTCTGTAATCAGCGATGGTCTATTATTCCAAGTAACTTCTGGAAACGCTCTGGCTAACACTAATTGACGCAATAATGACATCCCTGGTTCATAATCGCTGCCGTCTCTTTGCCGCACTAATACCATTGGTAATAATTTCGGTGCGATACCTCCCCCTAGGCGATTTTTGAGTGTTTCGTATTCATTAGAAAAAATTAATGCCAGGGGAATTGTATAAACTAAGTGGCATTTAAGGCGGCGTAACTGTTCGCCTCTATCGATAAAAAGATACTCTGGTTGAGTGCGTCCAGAAGCGACGGGACGCATATCAACTCGATCTAAATTATCAACAATCACTACTAGTCCTTTTTGACCCCGCTGTTTTAGCTGTTCAATTGCTTTTTCTAAAATTTCTTCGTTAATCGCTTGTAGAATGCTATTGGTTCGTGGCTCCAGATACTGTCTTAATTGATTGCGAGTTTGGGCACTATCTTTAGTTTTAGCGGTAATTTTAGCAATACCTAAAGACAATTCTGCTTGTCCAGAAATTTCGATGGGAGTTTGCAAAAAATCTCCTATATCTTTGAATAAATTGCTAAAGTAACCCGGTTTGAGTTTAATGCCAATTCCTTCTAAACTCACACTCACTTGACGGGCTACGCTCAACAAAATATCGCTGACGTCAATATCTGCCATGTCTAAATCTTGGCTAGATTCAAAATAAACTACATGAAATCCGGCTACCTCCAGTTCTGCTTTCAAACGCTGTAATTCTGTGGATTTACCACAGCCAATATGACCAGTAAATAATTGGCAAGTTGGTTCGTCTGGCGAGATGCGGCTGATAGTGCGTTGTAATTCCTCCACAATTTTGCAGCCACGCACATCAGCAAAATCTATGTAGTACTGCCGATCTAGGACATCACTCATATTGAGTGTGTAGCTAGGATTACATGCTTTATAAAAACGCGACAGATTGAAAGTGGTTCTCATATAAATATCGGTAGATACAGTGAATATTGTTTGTTTATATACAAGAATTAACTGCCTGATCAAGAGACAGTTACTTAACTTACAATTTCTATGTAGTAAAAATTAGCACTCAGCATAAATTGGCTCTAGTCACCAGCAATCACACTTTACAGATGTGATGATTTTGGATGCGGACGGTATCTGTCCTTTTTACAGCAAGTGTCGAGCTTTTGACAACATGCGAGCTTTTCGCTGCCTTGAAGTACAACTTTATGCTGGTTTTTGGGTCAAAAAAGCTACTAATAAATACAACTGCTATGGCTGCTTAGTATCTAAAACTTGTATCGATTTTAGCAATATATTTAGGAGATACAACATGATATGGATATCATTTTATTGAATTTCTGTCAAGTGCATTTCACTACGCTTAAATTAATTATTTGCAATCATCTTCCTCAGAACTTTCACCATTTACGTGTCTGAAATCGCACCTATTTCTAGAAAATTGACTACATCTTTTGGGCTGAGAAAACTCTGAGTCAAACAGGACAAGGTCAGAAAAACAAGGGTGCGACTTGTTTGCTCAACCCTGCAAGTAGCCGACCTGGGCCGATGGCATCAATCAAAAACTATGCCTGCGTATCTACATAGCTATTTTTTGTCAAGGCATAGTGTGTAGCATTCTTGCCAATTACTGAGCAGTTTTCTAATGGTGAAAAGGCTACATTCAGTCGATATGAGACTACACAAATAAGAAAGGGAAAAATTTCTAGCAGCACAATCCTAGTTGCGGTTGCTGTAAAGTGTTACTAAAAGAAAAAAGTCTTGAGAAAAGCGGCTGGTAGATGCCGACAAAGTTGACGAAGAATTATATAAATGATCCAATTGCTCTCATGAATTGGACTAAAACCAGAAAGGGGTGAAAATGGCCGGCATAATATCAGTTTCTCGCACGGATTTAGCCCAGCGACGTAAGAACTTACGACGACAGCGGCAGATGAAAATTATTCAGGCTATGTGGCGAACCTTTGCTATTAGCGGCTTTGCGGGTGGTTTGCTATGGTTGGCAATTCAGCCCATGTGGGTGTTAAATGCGCCCAGACAAATTGTGATGAAATCGGGAAATCAAGTGTTGTCAGAGGAGACGATTGAGTCGTTGCTGGTGCTAGCTTATCCTCAGTCTTTGTGGCGGATTCAACCGTCTTTGATTGCTGACTCCTTACAAAAGCAACCAACGATCGCCCAAGCGAGCGTCAGTCGGCGTCTGTTTCCCCCTGGATTAATCATTGATATCAAAGAACGAATACCTGTAGCGATCGCGCAAACGCGCAATCAAAAAACAACTGATATTCATAATCAAGCAGTATCTGTGGGTTTACTAGACGCCACTGGGGTTTGGATACCGTTAGAAAAATACACATCTCTTAATCCCACCAGCAATTTACCCACTCTCAAAGTGGTAGGTTCGCCAGAACAATACCGCCCCTTCTGGACACAACTTTATCAAGCTGTTAGCCAAAGTTCAGTGAAAATTAACGAAATTGATTGCCAAAATCCCACAAATTTAATTTTGAAAACAGAAATAGGCAAAGTATATCTAGGATCTCCCAGCCCTCAATTATCTGAACAAATTCAGCTACTGGCTCAAATGCGCCAATTACCAGCTAAACTCAATCCCAGTCGCATAGAGTATATTGATCTCAAAAACATTGACAATCCATTAGTACAAGTGAACCAAAAAAATCCCAAGGCTAGCTCAGGAAAATTTTAAGCACATCCAGGATGTTTAATGTATCTAATGCTGCTAGTAAATTAGAATTTTTATGCTGATCAATAAATATATTTATAATTTTCAGTTTTTCAGAATCATCCATCATAATCGATGCTAACTTCTAATTAAAATGAGAGGAATAACCTTTCGACTCTTCAAGGAGTACAAGGCTCTCGATTGTAACTTAAACATTTCGTGACTAAGCACAAGATGTTAGACAATCTGAAGATAGTTTATGTTGTGGAAGATAACTGTCGCCTACTCAATCTTTGACTAAACCTCAAGCTTAAATGGGAAAAATTTGTTAGTTTCTCATTAATATTTAACTCACAAGCGGAAGGTACAGCCGCACATGCTCATCAAGTGGTGAGACAGCGCTGTACACTTGCTAGCTAACAGTCAGTGGTAAAAACCTTTTCCTGAGTTTTGTTTTCTATCTTGAGGTGGAGTTTCTCCCAGATCCTAGCTCTAAGGAGTCATACAGATGGTTTAGCATATCTGGTTTTTTGCGGGTAATAGCAAGGGTTTCCATAAGGTAGAATGTTGCTCCAAGCGAATGTCTGTTAAAGCGGGCCGCACAGCAAACTAGTGAGGAAACCGATTAACTGACAAGCAAGCTTCTCACTACCTTCAGGTTAAAGCTCAGTAAATGGAGGAAACATTTTGTGTTAAAAGGTGCAATGATCTTCGATGGTAAAACTTATTAATTATATTATTAAGGCAGACAAGGCGCGTCTTGGCGCGTCTTTGCAAGTTGTGCCATTGACTGATCATCTTGGGTGTAAGTTAGTTTTGACTGGGTTGAATTGTATATATAATTACGAAAAAATCTTTTGGACAGGTAACTTTGAAGGCTATAAGAAGTTTTGTCTTAAGTATTTTTCTTTAAACAGAAGTTATAGAAAATACAATAAACCCCAAGTTATCCCGGTACTTGACAACGAAAAAAAAATTAGTCAAACCAGTTGTAAAATTTGTAACAAAGCTAAATTTTTAGTAAAAATAAGGAGTAAGTACTGGCGATTTCCAAGGTGTATAGGGCTAAATCGGCTACACAGAGCAGAAAATGTTAAACTCTGCCAGAAGTTATACCGCACAATCTTAGGTAAATATAGATATACTTCTCCAGAATTAGTTGTGCAATCGGCGGTGCTAACAGCCCGTCACACGGCAGAATTTCGCAGTTGCAATCCTGTTAGGGTTACAAATGGTGAGAACAATAAAGAACACTGCCACAATCTATGGCAGCTTTAAACTAAAGTTGACTCCTAGGTGAATTACACCTGAAAAAGTCGTTTATCTACCCTTTCTGAATCCAATGACACTTGATAATAACCAAGGGCTTACCTATAAAAATTCCCAATCTGGGGGACAGCCAGGGTTTCCCCTGGCGGTTAACTCGACTAATCCTTTCAATCACTCTGGGTTAAACTTCGGACAAAATCACGACAGCAAAAAGATTTCTGCTGAAAGTAGCCGCATCGGCGAAATCGTTCCAGGTAGAGTGGCAAACATTAAAGTGATTGGTGTAGGTGGCGGCGGTGGTAATGCTGTTAACCGCATGATTGAATCTGACGTGAATGGAGTTGAGTTTTGGTCAATTAACACCGATTCTCAGGCTTTGACCTTAGCAGGTGCGCCCAGTCGGCTGCAAATAGGACAGAAGCTGACACGGGGTTTAGGTGCAGGTGGTAATCCTGCTATTGGTCAAAAGGCGGCTGAAGAATCAAGGGATGAAATAGCGACGGCTTTAGAAGGTGCGGATTTAGTATTTATCACCGCTGGTATGGGCGGCGGGACTGGAACAGGTGCGGCGCCCATTGTCGCGGAAGTGGCAAAAGAAATGGGTGCTCTAACTGTTGGTGTGGTGACACGTCCATTTGTCTTTGAGGGGCGTCGTCGCACTAGCCAAGCGGAACAAGGTATCGAAGGATTAAAAAGTAGGGTAGATACGCTAATTATTATCCCCAATAACAAACTGCTGGAAGTGATCCCAGAGCAAACGCCCGTGCAAGAAGCTTTTCGCTATGCTGATGATGTATTGCGTCAAGGGGTGCAGGGAATTTCTGATATCATCACTATCCCTGGTTTGGTGAATGTTGACTTTGCTGATGTCCGGGCTGTAATGGCAGATGCGGGATCAGCATTGATGGGAATAGGTGTGAGTTCGGGGAAATCTAGAGCTAGAGAAGCCGCGATCGCTGCTATTTCTTCACCCCTATTAGAATGTTCTATTGAAGGTGCCAGAGGGGTGGTTTTTAACATCACTGGTGGTAGCGATTTAACTCTCCATGAGGTGAACGCTGCGGCGGAAACTATCTACGAAGTAGTTGATCCTAATGCGAATATTATCTTTGGGGCGGTGATTGATGACAGACTCCAAGGTGAGGTGAGAATTACCGTTATTGCTACTGGATTTACAGGTGAAGTCCAAGCCGCACCACAGCAGACGGTGGTTAACGCGCGGGTAGCGCCTGCTTCCAAGCGGTCAACTACAACACCACAGTCACCCGCGGTGAATCCACCCACGCCAATTGTCGAGCCAGCAAGAGAAAAACCCATATTAGATATTCCGGATTTTCTCCAACGCCGCCGTACACCACCCAAAAATTAAATGATGCCAGGATTTTAAATTTAAACTTATCGAATTAAGGTGGGCACAAGTCGGCAGATTTGCATGTCCTCCATGATTCTGAAACAAATTAAAGATGGGGAGCTTTGACCAAAGTGATGATTTCCTTTGGTCGGATCATTGTTGGTAAATAAACGATTGTTATTTTTTGCTGTTTATAGTCTGCTCAACCCATTGAATTACCTGATTACCGAGGTTAGTTTCACAGAGCCTGTCAATTTCGCGGACTCCGGTAGGGCTGGTGACATTAACTTCGGTGAGGTAGCCGCCAATCACGTCAAGACCGACAAAAATTAAGCCGTCTTGACGCAGTTTTTCAGCGACTTGGGAACAAATTTCATATTCTCTGGGAGTAATTGCAGTTTGAGCAACGGTACCGCCAGTTGCCATATTATTACGAAAGTCACTACCACTGGAAAGACGATTTAAGGCACCTATGGGTTCACCGTTGAGTAAGATAATCCGCTTGTCTCCCTCTTTAGCTGCGGGTAAATAGGTTTGCACCATCACAGGTATCCGCCCTTGGTGGGTGCTGAGTTCAATTATGGAATTAAAGTTGCGATCGCTTGGTTCTAAAAATAATATTCCTTCGCCAGCTTTGTTACCTAAGGGTTTGAGCACCGCAGCACCTTTTGTTTCCACAAATTTACGGATCAACTGCTTATCAGCGCTTACTATGGTTTCTGGAATTGCTTGCGTAAACTGGAGAGCATACATTTTTTCGTTTGCACTCCTAATTCCCTGGGGATGATTAACTACTAGGGTTTGGTTTTGGTCGATGTAATCGAGAATGTAAGTAGCGTAGAGGTAGGAGTCGTTGACTGGTGGATCTGTCCGCATAAATACGGCGCTCATTGTTTCCAAGGAAATTAAGCTGCGGTTACTCAGCTGATACCAAGGATCGGACGCTATGTAACGTCCCTCCACCAACTGCACTGGTGATATTTCTACCTGTTGTAGAAAAGCCCACGCTTTGCTATCTACTACAGTTAATAAATTGGCCTGAGTTACCCAAATTTCATGTCCGAGGTTTTGCGCCGCTTCCATTAAGGCAACACTGGTATCATGACATGGGTCTAGCTGATGGATGGGATCAATAATAAAAGCAAGTTTCACGCTTTTTGCCTCAATCACCAAGGAATTTAGTGGTTATTTAATTTAGATTATCCCCTGATGCTCTGACCGATTTTCACTCGCCGCAGTGAGAAACAAGCAAATTAATTGTTATGGAGTTTTGACTTAGATGCTTTTGGTAGCAGCTAGTAACTGATCTAGTTTGCCTTGATCATCTAAATCGTGGATGTCGTCACAACCACCAACATGCTCATCATTAATGAAAATTTGTGGCAGAGAACGTCTTCCATTTGCTCTTTGAGCCATTTTAGCTCGTGCGGCTTCATCGCCATCAATGCTGTATTCGGTAAATTCTACGCCTTTGTGCTTGAGCAAACTTTTGGCACGGATGCAAAATGGGCAAGTTCTCCAAGTATAAATTTCTACCTTTGCTGCCATAACGTCCTCAAATTGGTTGAATACTTCTTAATTTTAGAACGTTGATCATAGCCACAGATGCTATGTCCATGATTACATCAATGGATTTGCACAAATAAAGATTAGTCAAGAATCCAGAAGACTCTTGACTAAGAATATTTATGTTTGCACCAAGTTTCTTGACCAACTGATGGTATTCTATTTAAGACACTCATTACCTCAGTAAGTATACGGTAAATATTTTTTACTTAGTGAAGAAGGCAGCTATGCTGAGGGCAGAGGGCAGAAGGATGCAATACAGTCTGGGCTTCTCCCAAGGGGAGACGCTCCGCGAACGATTTTGGTGGGGGACTTAAACCCTTGCTCCCTCTGGTCGCTCTCTGTGGGCAGGAAACAGAATTCCCTTCTGCCTTCTGCCTCCTGCCCTCTGCCTTTCCTGTTAAAGGTGAGTTACTTTAATTTGGGTATGAAAGACTAAGTTGCCCATGATACAAACTTTAAATTCAAAAGCAATTTATTTTCCAGCTTATAATACAAAAAAACCCAGTATTTACACTGAGTAGAGATGAATGGAGCCAAACTGGAGTTTAATATTTACCAGAGTTGACTGCGTACTGAATTAATTGAGCTAGGCGCTGGCGTAGGGTTTCTAACCCTAAACGCTGGCTAGCGGAGATAAATACTGCTAGTGGGAATTCTTCTCTGGCTAAAGCTAGAGTTTCGCTAGTGACTTGATCAATTTTGTTAAAAGCGACTAAGGCCGGGCCGGGAGTTATGGGCATTTGTGCCAAAATTTCTCTAACAGCGCGGATATGACTCAACCAAGCTGGATGAGATAAATCGACGAGGTGTAAGAGGGCGTCGGCTTCTGTGACTTCTTCTAAGGTGGCGCGGAAGGCGTCCATCAAAGATGTCGGGAGTTCGTGTATAAACCCTACTGTGTCTGTGACGAGAATCTCTTGGGGTTCACCAGTCGCGGAATTAGCGATCGCTAGTCGGCGCGTGGTAGGGTCGAGGGTAGCAAATAGCTGGTCGGCTGTGTAAACTTCTGCGTTGGTGAGAGCGTTGAGCAAGGTAGATTTGCCGGCATTAGTATAACCAACTAAGGCTACTGACGGTACCTCTCGATGTTGTCGTCGCTGTCGTAATCGAGAACGATGGGCTTGTAATTGGTTGACTTCTTTTTGCAGTCGAGAAATGCGCTGCTGTATGGCGCGGCGTTCTGTTTCTAGTTTGGTTTCACCTGGGCCCCGAGTCCCAATACCACCACCCAATCTGGACATGGCTCGACCCCTACCAGTTAGTCGCGGCTGCATGTATTCTAGTTGTGCTAGTTCTACTTGTAATTTACCAGCGCGGGACTGGGCACGTTGGGCGAAGATATCTAATATAACTTCGGTGCGGTCTACAACTCGGACACCGATTTGGGCTTCGAGGTTGCGGACTTGGGCGGGTGAGAGGTCGCGGTCGAAGACGACGAGGTTGGCGCCGATGGTTTGGGCGGTGAGGGCGACTTCTTGGACTTTACCTTCACCAACTACTGTTTGGGGATGAATGCGCGATCGCTTTTGTTGTACTGTTTGCAATACATCTCCCCCAGCGGTGTCTACTAACCGCGCCAATTCTGCTAGAGTATCTTGGAATCGTTGGGGTGTAATTTGGTCGGTCATGACTCCGACGATTAACACGCGATCGTGGTCAGCATCTACTTCCTGGGCGACGAATTCTCGCTGGAATTCTGCTTCCAGATTTTCTACTAATTCGAGAAAATCTTGCTGTGTTAGATCCTCAATATCGAGAGGTGGCGATATACTCCAGCTAGGTGATTGGGTGTTGTTTGAGTCTACCTTGAGCGGGGCAGAACTAGGTATGAGGGCGCGAGACTCCTGGGGTGTTAAGTTTGCTAAATAAGTTTCTTTGATGTATCCGGCGGCGCCACCTCCCCGCCGGGTGAATCCCGTACCTGTGATATTTAAGACAACTAGCGCGTCTAGGCGTTGCATGGCCATTGCTGTCAGCGCCGCTTCATTGGGCGGTTCTGGTTTGAGATGGGTAGCGATGCAACGGATACCGCTGAGTCGTTCCGCACCATAACGGGGCAATTCCAGCGGCGGTATTTGGGTCTGACGCGGTGTGCCTACCCCCACGCGGATCACTTGTCCGCGACGGTTGAGGTAGGCACATACAGGCTGATTTAGTTCGGTGCTAATTGCTGCCAAGCGCTGGGAAAACTCGGACGTGGTGATGCGATCGCCCGGTATGCGCTGGTGGTACAGCCGCTGTAGTTGCTTGAGCTGGCTGGACTTTAGACCTTGCAGATTACCGAAGATAGTTTCTATAGGCGTTTCTGACCAGTAAATGGCCCCCCGAATCCTTCTATGTCTATTTTACAACAGGGTTGAGGGAGTCAACTCTATCTTTTGGTGGTGGCGATCGCCTTTGAGTTAGGCAAGGTCATAAAAATCTGAACATATTTAGGTAAAAGTTATTATTCAGTGAAATAAATTGTTACGAATTATTAAAAACAACGCTGTGATAAATTTCCGTCATTGGTAATTTTACGCCTACTGATTCTAAGGCAATAGAATGCTCTAAAGAGTTAAATTCACTGAGCAACCAACCTTGCGCTTGCTTGCTGTAGCGTTCAACAAAAGGCTCATCTTGTTCCACTAATAAATATTCGCTAAAACTCTTAATTGAACGATACATGCGAAAGTTACTTTGTCGGTCGTAGTCTGCGGTGGAAGGAGATAGTATCTCAACAATTAATGTAGGATTTAAAACTTCATCTGTGCGCTGTGCATTCAGTTGCGGTTCGCCATCAAAAACCATCACATCTGGATAGACTCCGCGTCGATGTTCAGGAATCCATAGTCGTAAATCGCTGTTAATTGACTCGAATTGAGTATCACGCAGCAGAAACTTGAGAAAGGCAAATATATTACCACCGATACGGCTGTGATTGAGTGTTCCTCCTGACATGGGTACAATTTCTCCGTCTCGATATTCGCTGCGTCCTTCTGCTTTTTCTTCGAGCGCGCGATATTCATCTAAGGTGTAGTGGCGCTTGATGGTAGAAACCATAGGTTTTAGCCGATGATATTGCTTGTGGGACAACAACTTTATTGTGTCACATATTTAGTTCTGTATTGGTTCAAACTTAACGCGCAATATTATTGATTTGTCACAAGTGTTATTTCGTAGTGATAAGTTTAGTCTTATTAAACGCTTAATTACTGACTATAAATTTATCAAAATTAATGCATTCAACTAATAGCAATTCGCCAATTTTTTACCCCCTCCTTCAATTCTGTACAAGACCAATCATCAAATTGGGGATAAACTGGCAAGCGTGGTACTAAATTCCATCCTGCAGGTTGTAGTATTGCTCTCAATTCTTGTTCTTGGAGATGGGGATAATCTGGATTCACTTCATCTTTTGGCCCTATTCCGCCCAAATCTCTCGCCCCAGCTTGAATACAAGCCAGTAACCATTGGTCATCTTTAATTAAATTGGGGGGAATTTGAATAGTAATATCTGGTGGTAAAATTTGCCGAGCTTGAGCAATAATTTCTGGTAATTGGTAGGGATTAAATGGAGGTAAATTATGTAATAGTGAGGGAATTTTGCCTTGTTTAAGTCCTGGACTGTGGGGTTGGAGAATGACTTCTTGGATATGATGATAGCGTTGATGAATATGAGATATTGCTGTTAATGTTTCCCAGCAATCATCAACTGTTTCACCAATTCCTAATAATAATCCTGTGGTAAAGGGAATTTTTAATTTTCCCGCCCATTCTAATTGTTGTAAACGTAGTTCTGGTATTTTACTCGGTGCGTGTTGATGGACTGTATTTAATAATTTTGGTGTTAATTGTTCCAACATTAGACCCATGGAAACATTTACTTGTTTCAGCTTTTGCATTTCTGCAAAACTCAATGGGCCAGCATTTGTATGGGGTAAAAATCCCATGGTTAATGCTAATGCACATAAATCATAAATCCGTTGTAACCAATCTTGACGCTTGGGTGAGTGGGGATGAACTTCGCCGCTAAGAATCAATATTTCGCAAACATTTTTATTTTGTAGTTGTTGCAAAATGCTACTGGCTGCTGATAATGTCAGCCAAGAATTTTGACCCGGTTCGGTGCGAAAGTTGCAATAGGAACAGCGATTAAAACATTCGTAAGTAGGGACAATTGTATAAGCTGGGCTATAAGTGATGAGACGAGAGTTATTAATTGACATAAAGCCAGATAATTAATGAGTTTTATTTTAAGGTAGGGGAGAACGAATATATCCCCATTTTCCTCCGTCAAAGTAGTAGTCAATAATAGGATTAGCAGAACTATCATAACTGACATTTTGTAGCCATTTTCCAGCTATGTTCACTCTAGCTATACCGTCTTGAAAACTAGTAGCGTTAGGTAGTTCTGGCTTGATATGCCATTTACCGTTTTTATCTATGAAAACGAATTTATTACCAACTCTGACCAGTGCTAATCCTGAGGAAAATGAGTGCAATTCTGAAATATAAGAACCAGGAATGATCATTAATTCATTGGCATTAATTATCAGTTTTCCTGTTTTATCTATATATCCCCTACTTGCGGATGAATGTATTTGTGCTAAACCTTCAGAAAAATTATTAGCTGCATAAAATTGGGGTGTAATTATCGTTTTACCTGTGAGGTCAATATAACCCCAATTGGAAATACCATTTTCGCGGAGTTCAACTGCTGCTAAACCTTCTGAAAATGCCTTGGCTTGGTCAAATTGAGGTGGGATGACTATCTTACCAGTTTTGTCTATATAACCATATTTACCATTGACATTAATAACTGCTAATCCCGATACAAAATCAGAAACATTATAAGGATCAAAATATTTTTTGAGAGTGGTTTCTGGGTTGTCGGGAATATTGAAATTGAGATGGTTGGCTAAAATGGCGATCGCCTGTACTCTGGGTATGGGTTGTGATGGTCGAAAAGTCCGGTCTGGATATCCACTAAAAAATCCCCTTTTATAAGCCTCTTTGATGGCTTTATACGCCCAGTGAGTATTTGGGACGTCTTTAAATTCAGTTTCGGAGTTTTTCCACTCGCTATGGGGAAAAGCATTTAATAATAAAACTGCAAATTCTGCTCGATTGATAGTGGACTGGGGGCGAAATGTTTGGTCAGCATAGCCTTTAATTAAGTTGCGTTCAGCAAGTTGAGTGATACACTGCTGGGTAATTTGATTTTGGATATCAGAGAAGGCTGAGGCTTTGGCTATAAATAAATTACTAATGGCAGTGATAATAATTGAGGTATTGATGAAGTTGAATATGGTTTGATGCATAGGAAATATTGTATGTTGATTCTCTTGCTTAAGTGACGCTAAATCGTTTAATTTATATCATTGACTTTACCAAAATATACTTTGTTGTTTGGCATGAATATTCTTGAGATGCTTTTTTACTGTGTTAATGGTGATATAAAGCTGATTAGCGATTTGTTGATAAGAAAAATTAGCGCGGCGCAGTTGCCAAACTTGAGTTTCTCGGTCTGTTAAATGGTACTTTTTTGCGTCGGCGATCGCTATACTTTGAGTATACTGTTGGTAATCTTCTACAGTGACGATCAAAAGGCGATCGCTACCTGATTTTAATTCTAAAAATCTAGCTCGAATCCGTAATTGTATTGATGCATTTATCTGAATTTCTGACTCAATAATAATTTTCTTTTGAGGAAATAGTTGACGACTTTCAATCAATGATTGACAGACGCGCCAAATTTCTGTGGGAATTGCATGATTAGCTGATGGCGGTGTTAATTTACTGCAAATACGGCGAGCGTATTCATTACTGAGAATTAATTCACCTTCAGTTGTGAAAATAAGGATGCCATCAAGAAAACTTTCAATCATGGCTGACAATAATTCTAGTCGTAATTTGGCATCTCTTTTATCATCTGGAAATAACATAATTTCTGCCTTCCAAAACTCAGCATGTTGTGTGTAGCTGAATTTTGGTAGCTGCGACTCTGTAGGTGCAATGAGTAGGCTGTATTCAAGTTGTGTCAAGTAGATTTTGCGGAATCTACCTGAATTAAGGTGAAGTTTTTTTCATCATTCAACCTTTATTCTCCAGGGTGCAGATTGCGCTAGCTGGGAAGCCTTAATTGTATGAATCCAGAAAGCATCAACCAATGGTTCCCGATTGAACAACAACGTAAGTATATTTCGCAGTTGCGCGGGCGTGTAGGTGTGACGCGTCGTCGTGCTGAATATTTTGTGAAGCTGTGGGCGTATTTGCTACTCAAACAACAGCAAGAACTCGGAAAACGGTTACAGCGCCCTTTAACCGAACTAGAATTACCTGCGGGGTTTGTTCCCTGTACTCACCGAGAAGCGCAAGAAATATTTTATGGTGAAAGAGAGCGGGGGAGCGATCGCTCTGCGGGTATGATGATTGATAAGCTCGTAGCTTTGGGATTAATCGAAAAAGATTTTGACGGTAACACTACCTGTATTCGGATTTGTTCTTTATTGCCTAATCTGCAAAACTCAGCTTTAGCCGAAAAATCGCTCAAACTGCTACCAGATAACTTTAATCCCCGAACTGACGCCATCCCCGTTGCTAGTTTTCTCGCCCGTAACTACAACTGGATGAATAAAAAAACTGTCGCCCTACCCCACAGAATCGCTAAAATACTACGTGGTTGGGCGGAACAATATCCTACCGGGATGCGGGTACTGCGTCGCTATGATACTCAAGATGCGGTAGGTTTTTATATTTTGTATCCCGTGGCGAGGGAATCAGAGGCAAATTTCTTTTTGCCACCGCGTAACAGTCTACACTTAAGTGCTACGTGGGATACTGATCCATTTGAAATTGCTATACCAGGCGATCGCCATTGTACTTCTATTTTTGTCCGCAGTTGGCAAATAGATCAAGCTTATAAACAACAAATTAATGTTTGTGAATTTTTGCAAGATGTCCAAAAAACATTAATGCAGATGCAAGTTGATTTTCCTCATCTTTGTGATATGTATACCTTGGCAATGCATCCAGGCGATGAACAATTAGCATTAGCTTTAGGATTTCAAAAAACACATCAAGACTCACAACTACCCTTGCATTGGCTGTACATTCCATTAGATAAATATTTGAAATTGCATGTGAAACTAGCAGTATCGGGATTAAAATTTGATTGAAAAAATACGGTTTAGCAATAAGGGCACAACAATGTTGTGCCCCTACTTGTTTGACAATTGAACCAAAAATCGGCGACTATCTATCCACAGAACCCATAATGACGTCAATGCTGCCGAGAATGACCACAATATCTGCTACCTTCATTCCCCGCAATAAATGAGGCAGAATTTGCAGATTGTTAAAGTCGGCTGGGCGAATTTTCCACCGTGCGGGGAAGACGTTATCATCACCAACTAAATAAATTCCCAGTTCACCTTTACCGCTTTCTACACGAGCGTAAATTTCCCCTTTAGGAATCTTAAAAGAAGGAGAAACTTTCTTACCAATGTATTGATAATCAAAAGCATCCCATTCTGATTTTTTCCCAGCAGCAAGGCGTTTAGCTTCCAAGTTTTCATAAGGGCCGCCGGGAAGTCCCTTAATTGCTTGGCGAATAATTTTTACAGATTCGCGCATTTCCCGCATCCGCACTACGTAACGAGCAAAGCAATCACCGGCGGTTTCCCACTGCACTTCCCAGTCAAAATCGTCGTAGCATTCGTAGTGGTCTACTTTCCGCAAATCCCACTTCACCCCGGAGGCGCGTAACATGGGGCCAGAAAGTCCCCAGTTAATTGCTTCGTCGCGGGTGATAGTACCAATTCCCTCAATCCGTCGCCGGAAGATGGGGTTATTGGTGACTAATTTTTCATACTCATCCACTTTGGGAATAAAGTAGTCACAGAATTCTAAACACTTATCCACCCAACCGTAGGGTAAATCAGCAGCTACACCACCAACGCGGAAGTAGTTGTTATTTACCATTCGATAACCAGTGGCTGCTTCCCATAAATCATAAATCATCTCCCGTTCCCGGAACTGGTAGAAAAAGGGAGTTTGTGCACCCACGTCAGCTAGAAAGGGGCCGAACCACAACAGGTGGTTGGCGATGCGGTTCAATTCCAGCATGATGACGCGGATGTAGCTAGCGCGTTTGGGAACAGCGACACCTGCTAGTTTTTCTGGGGCGTTAACTGTGACTGCTTCGTTGAACATCCCCGCTGCGTAGTCCCAGCGACTGACGTAGGGAACGTACATGATTGTGGTACGGTTTTCGGCGATTTTTTCCATTCCCCGGTGTAGGTAGCCAATAACCGGTTCACAATCAATGACATCCTCTCCGTCCAGGGTAACAATTAGCCGGAGAACGCCGTGCATTGAGGGATGGTGCGGTCCCATGTTAAGCACCATAGGTTCAGTGCGGGTTTCTATTCTTGCCATAGATTTTCAGTGTTCTCCCGTTCATGAAAAATGTGATTTGAACCGCCAAGATGCCAACCAGACTCAATTTATCGTGTCTACCAAGATAAGTTTCATCGAGACAATCAAAAAACTGTCCCTACAGGGGTATGTTGGAGAGAAGATGGCAGCAGAGGGCGTTTGGTCGATGTTTCATTTTGTTGCACTTCTTCAATTATTATAGGGACGCTGGATATGCAAAGAATTGAAGCACCGGAATTTTTTCCTTATGCTGATCCAAATGGGGACTAGGGGCTAGGAATTTTCGGTTTGAGATCAAAGCAAAATCCCAAATTCCCAATTTGAAGATGGAATTAGATTCACAAATGCAGCTTGATTTAGAAGAATCTGCTTTTTCCCACATTCCCGTGTTGAGTCGGGAGGTGGTTGAGGGTTTGGCGGTGCGTTCCGGCGGACATTATTTGGATGTGACGGTGGGGGGTGGTGGTCATAGTCGTCTGATTTTAGATGCTGCTGTGGATGTGCGTTTGACGGCGATTGACCAAGATGAGGATGCTTTAGCAGCGGCGCAGAAGTATTTGGCTGGGTATGGGGAACAGGTAAAGTTTATTCACAGCAACTTTGCTACCTACAAGTTTGCAGCTGGGGTTTGTGATGGGATTGTTGCTGATTTGGGGGTGAGTTCTTACCATTTGGATACGCCAGAACGGGGCTTTAGCTTTCGCCACGCAGCTAGTTTGGATATGCGAATGGATAAAAGAGCGTCGCTGACGGCGGCTGATGTGATTAATGGGTGGGAAGAAGGGGAATTAGCTGATATTTTCTTTAAATATGGGGAAGAGAGGCTATCACGGCGAATTGCCAGACGGATTGTGGAAAGACGCCCATTTGATGACACTGTGGAATTAGCGTCGGCGATCGCTTCTGCTGTTCCTCCCAAGTATCGTTATGGTAGAATTCATCCGGCAACTCGTGTTTTTCAAGCTCTGCGAATTGTTGTCAACGACGAGTTGAAATCCCTGGAAACCTTTCTAGACCAAGCCCCAATTGCGCTTGTCCCTGGTGGTAGAATCGCTGTTATCAGTTTTCATAGCTTAGAAGACCGTCTGGTGAAGCATGGTTTGCGAAATTCACCATATTTACGGGTCTTGACTAAAAAGCCAATTACTGCTCAAGAAGAGGAAATAGTTAATAATCCGCGATCGCGCTCTGCTAAGTTAAGAATAGCCGAAAGAAAGGAGTGATGAGGAAGATGGAATAAAAGTAATTAGTTATGAAAACAGACACGATTTTTTATAAGCTTTTTCAAGAGTTTCCCGATATTTTTTTTGAACTGATTGGCAAACCAGAAACTAATTCAAATCTCTATGAATTTCAAAGTCAAGAGGTCAAGGAAACTAGTTTTCGCTTAGACGGAATATTTTTAACATTAGAAAACTTATCCCACGAACCAATTTATTTCGTCGAAGTTCAATGTTACAAAGACGAGCTATTTTACGACCGTTTTTTAACCAGTATTCTGCTTTATTTCTATCAGTATCAACCGCTTAATTCTCAGTGGTATGCTATAGTTATATTTGATACTCGTGCCAATGATGTAGATTTTCCTCAGCGTCTCAACTCACTAAGAGAGCCACACCTACGATGTTTTTATCTTGATGAATTAAGAAATGCATCAAATCAATCCCTGGGATTGGAAATTGTGAAGCTAATTGTTGAAGGTAAGCGAAAAACCAAAAAATTAGTGGAGCAACTAATTAATCGCACTAGAGAAGAGGTAAATGATGCCGCTATCCAAAGAAAGGTTTTAGAATTGATAGAGGCGATTCTTGTTAATAAGTTTCCCAATTTGAGTAGAGAGGAGGTTAAGGAAATGTTGGCTCTGGAATTAATCAGGGGTACAAGAGTATATCAAGAGCTGAAAGAAGAAGCTAGGGAAGAAGTTAAAGCCGAAATACAGGAAGAAATTCGAGAAAAAATTAAAGCTCAAGTTAAACTTGAAGTTCGAGAAGAGGTCGAACAAGAGGTCAAAGCTCAAGTTAAACTTGAAGTTCGAGAAGAAGTTGAACAAGAGGTCAAAGCTCAAGTTAAACTTGAAGTTCGAGAACAAGTCGAACAAGAGGTCAAAGCTCAAGTCAAACTTGAAGTTCGAGAAGAAGTTGAACAAGAGGTCAAAGCTCAAGTCAAACTTGAAGTTCGCGAAGAAGTCGAACAAGAGGTGAAAGCGGAAATTAAAGAAGAGATGATTAAAAAATTCCTGCAACGGGGAATGAGTGTACAGGAACTGGCTGAGTTATTTGAGTTGGACGTGGAAATTATTGCGAGATTGAATACATAATTAAAAATCGCATGTGATGTAATGATAGCGATCGCTCTTTTTAACTAATATCAATTCTGGGCGCAGAGTGTCTATTTTTCAGTCGTTCGGGGCTACCTGTAGGTATGGCGGCGATTAACTGTTGGGTATATACTTCTTGAGGTTGAAGATAGATACTTTCTGCTGTACCTTCTTCAACAATTTGACCACGATTCATGACCAAAATGCGATCGCTCATAAATTTAACGACGCTTAAATCGTGGGAAATAAAAATATAAGTTAGTTGAAAATCCTCTTGCAATTCTTTGAGCAAATTCAACACTTGTGCTTGCACAGATACATCCAGCGCGGAAACAGATTCGTCACAAATGATAAACTTGGGGTTTAAAGCCAAAGAACGAGCAATACAAATCCGTTGACGTTGACCGCCAGAAAATTGATGAGGATAGCGGTTCATCGCTTCTGCATTCAATCCTACCCTTTCTAACAGTTCGACTACACGTTCTTTTCTTTGTCGCACTGTTTTCCCCACCGAATGAATAATTAACGGTTCCATAATTGCGTTTCCAATTTTCATCCGCGGATTCAGGGAACTAAAAGGATTTTGAAAGATAATTTGCATTTCCCGTCGCAATTTCTGCAACTGTTGACCTTTGAGAGTGGTAATGTTCTGGTTTTCAAAAATAATTTCCCCACTCATCGGTTCAATTAATCGCAGCAAGGTTCTACCCAAGGTGGTTTTCCCACAACCAGACTCTCCGACTAATCCTAGGGTTTCTCCTGGTTTAACATCAAAGGAAACGCTGTTAACAGCTATATGGTAGCGTTCTGTACCGCCAAATAAGTTGCGGATGGGAAACCCGACTTTCAGGTTGCGGATTTGCAAAAGGGGTTCTTTTGCTGCCAAATTGGTTAATCGTTGGGCGATTTCGGCTGAGGTGATGTCTGGTGGTTGGGGCGGTTCTTTCGCTTGAATGAGCAATTTTCCGTTAGGCGATTCCTCTACACTCATGTAGTCGGAAACTGTGAGCAATTTTTGGGGATGGCGGGTGAGTGTGGGACGGCAAGCCACTAAGCCTTTAGTATAGGGATGTTGGGGATGGCGAAAAATTTCCTCAACAGTTCCATATTCAACAATTTTACCTCTGTACATCACTGCTACTTGGTCGGCTATTTCGGAAATTAGTCCCAAGTCGTGGGTGATGAAAATCATGGACATTTCGCGGGTTTCTTGCAATTCTCGCATCAATTCCAGAATTGTTGCTTGGACTGTCACATCTAAAGCTGTGGTTGGTTCATCTGCAATTAATAGAGATGGGTTACAAGAAATCGCCATTGCAATCATTACCCGCTGTAACTGTCCTCCGGAGAGTTCATGGGGGTAACGTTCCAGCATAGCTTCTTTGTGCTGTCTGACCAACTGAGCCTGTTTTGCTGGAGAAGAATTTCCAGCTTCACTATAGTGTTGCTGGATTTGTTCATCACTAGGAAGAAGTTTAACTTCTTGGAGGCCTGCGATCGCAATTTGTCTGGCTTCAGCAACTGACACATTCTGATGTCTGGTAATCGCTTCGGTTAGCTGAAACCCAATGGTGTAAACCGGATTGAGAGAACTCATCGGTTCTTGAAAAATCATGGCGATATCGCCACCCCGGTACACCTGCATTTGCTCACGTGGTAAATCAATTAAATTGATTGGCTGACTATTTTCTTGGGGATAAAACCAAATTTCTCCGCCAGTAATGATACCCGGAGTTTGTAACAAACTCATAATTGCTAAGGATGTTACTGATTTACCACTTCCCGACTCCCCGACTATTCCTAGAGTTTCACCACGACGCAATTGAAAGGAAATTCCATCAACTGCTTTAACTATCTCACCATCACTGGCAAATTCTACTTGCAGATTGCGAACCTCTAGGACAGTTTCTTTCATGGGAATCGGTATGAATATTTACTGAATACTTGATGCAAATTTTCACAGTAGGTTGAATACTGTGTTTTTGATTTTAGCTTTTTAATTCTGAGGAATTATTTTTTTTGGCAATTTTGATACTTTTAGTTTGTTATGAGGTGAGGGGCTAGCAAATAGGAGCTAGAGGCTAGATGGGGTGTACCTCATCTAATTGGGAACTGCGATAACTTAGACTACAACTATAACGAAAGTGGCTGATATCGGAATCATATTTGATTGCGTGAAAAAACTCAGTACACTTTTACTCCCTTTTTCCTGTCCCCTGTTCCCTGTTAAGAGTTCCCTGTTCAAAATATAAATACCCGACTTCTCGAAGAAATCGGGTATCTGGAACTAAAAGGGAATATCGTCTATGTTCGGTTCTTCTTGCTGGGGTGCTGGATAGGTAGAGCGCTCAAAAGTGGCTGGGGGGTTACTGACCGGGGGAGCAACACTAGCAGGGCTTGTAACTGGGGTGGTTATGGGTGGTGGTGGATTATAACTGGGAGTATTTGTCTCTGGAGGCCGGGATGGGGTGGGGGATGGTTGACGGGAAGAGGTTTCGCTAGCTGCGGGATTTTTGGTGACAGCAGATGATGCGCTGAAATTAAAGCCAGTTCCCACTGATTGGATCTGTTGGATTGTCAATTCTGCACGTTTTTCTTTGAAACCTTCAGGGCGATCGATGGTATGCATTCCTAAACGTCCTACTAGGATAACGCGATCGCCCTGATGATATTGTTGTTGAATTTCTTTAGCCAAATTTCCCCAACCGACTACTTTTAAGGTCGCTGGTGGGTCTTCTGGTTTTTGAGAATTGGGAAACTGTACCAGCATTTCCGCTACTTCTAGATTATCGGCTGTAAACCGTAATTGCGGTTCTTGAATAATTTCGGCGAGTAAAACGCAACTGTTCATAAATTTACTCCTAATGGTATTGGGTATAGGGGCGCCACTACTCGACTAGGGTTCCCCAGCATCGAGGAGTCAGCGTCATGGGGAAATGATTAACCTGAGAAATTAACTTGATTTGTGCTGACCTACTTATGTTTAATTGTTGATCTGATTTGTAAGTTTTTCAGAATATAGCAGTTCTCAATTAGTTAAAGAGGGATTAGGGATTAGGGGATAGGGATTAGGGAACTGTCAAGTGTTCCTCACTATCCCTTCTTGGATGAGGTTCATCGCAGTTCATCACCTCTGCTGGAATGAGACAAGGATTTTGTTCTGCTATTTAGCAGTATATTTGTACCATATTAGCGCAGGTAAAAAAGTTTATGTTTGCACATGTACGGGGAAAACTCCCAAAGCAATCAACCGGGCTGGGATGTCACGTAATATGGGGAAGCGTAGCCAAGCTGGTGGTTGAAAGGTCTGATGGGAACTGAGGACAGGGGCAAATATTCGCTGCTGAATTAAGGTTTGGAATGCTTGTATGATCCGTGTGGGTAATTCTCGTTGGCGTTGTATTTGGGCGAGGTGATGAAGTTCGATTTGTTGATTTTTCAGTGGTTGGCTGATGAGATTTGCTGTGACTACAGCGTCTTGAATTGCATAGTTAATCCCGACGCCAGCAACTGGAGACATGACATGAGCCGCATCGCCAATGAGCAGCATTCCTTGACGATACCAGCGTTTGACTAGGCTGGATTCTACGGAAAGAAAGGCTATCTGTGACCAATCTTGTAAATTTTCGATGCGAGCGCTTAATTCTGGTGCGGCTATAACGATAGACTCTTTGAATGCTGGCAAACCCGCAGCCCGAATTTGGTGATAGCCGCCTTTGGGAATGACGTAACCCATTTGCCATTCGTCACCCCGGTTAAGCATGACGAGAATTTGACCTTGACTAATGCGTCCCATTCCTCCCTCAGCGTCTTGGGGATGACGGGGTAAACGAAACCACAGCACATCCATTGGTGGCGAACTTTCCTTTGACTCAAAGCCCCCCAATTGTCGCAATTTTGAGTGACGCCCATCTGCACCAACGGTGAGTATAGCCCGGATTTCGTGCCAACCACCACCGCCGCGATAGCGCACGCCTTGAATCACCCCATCTGACTCAATTAATTCCTGGACATTTGCTCCCATGACCAGTTGAAAATTGGGGTATTTTTGCGCTTCTTGGATGATGAACTCCAGGAATTTTACCTGGGGCAACATCGTTATGTATGGGTAAGATGTTTTGAGATGACTAAAGTCTGCTAGGGTGACTGTTTCTTGGGGCGTTTGGATGCGAATCTGGTGCATTTTGTGATGAGGTAATTGCAGCAGGCGATCGCTTAACCCCAATTCTTGCATAATTTCCATCACCGACGGGTGAATGGTGTCGCCGCGAAAATCACGATCAAAGTCTTTGTGTGCTTCTAGCAAAATCACAGCAATCCCTTGACGCGCCAAGAGCAGAGCCAACACCACTCCTGCCGGGCCGCCACCCACTATGCAACAATTTGTGGTTTGTACGTCTACAATGTCATGGGTGGGATTTGTCTGTACATCATTTTTCATAACAAAATTCTCAAACCCCTCATCTCCAGAGTAGTTTTCTTTTGCCAGTCAGGGCAATTTTTTTAATGTTTCGTATTTACACAGAACGTGTATGATCACCCCATGACTGTCGTGTGTCCTTTGCTAATGACAATAAACAACATCCGTGGCACAAGTTCTTTTAGAAAACGTTTATAAAAGTTTTCCCCGTCGTCAAGGGGAAATTATCTCCTCACAAAACCCACCTCTATCTGGTCAAAAACGCGACACAGTTATAGAGAATGTAGATCATGTTAATCATGTCCTACGGCAGATTAACCTGACGATCGCTGATGGGGAATTTATGGTGCTGGTGGGGCCTTCAGGCTGTGGTAAAAGTACTCTGCTACGGTTAATCGCCGGTTTGGAGGTGATGACTGGCGGTAAAATTTGGGTGGGCGATCGCTTAATTAATCATCTCCCACCCAAAGAGCGCGACATCGCTATGGTGTTTCAAAATTACGCCCTCTACCCGCATATGACGGTGTATGACAACATCGCTTTTGGTTTGCGTCGTCGAGAATCCACTACCTCAGATTGGGTGGAAAATATTTGCGTAAGCCTAACAAAAAAACTACCAAAAGGACTCCGTTATATTTCTGAGAAAGAAAGGGCGATAGACTTACAGGTGCGGAGTGTGGCGCAATTGTTGCAAATTGAAGGCTTGTTACATCGTTTACCCAAACAATTGTCTGGGGGACAAAGACAAAGGGTGGCTTTAGGAAGGGCGATCGCCCGCAATCCCCAAGTCTTTCTCATGGATGAACCGCTTTCTAACTTGGATGCGAAACTGCGAGCGGAAACTCGCGCCCAAATCGTCAAATTGCAGCGTCAATTGGGGACAACGACGATTTATGTCACCCATGATCAAACTGAAGCGATGACAATGGGCGATCGGATTGCGATTATGAATCAAGGGAAAATTCAGCAAGTCGCCACTCCGTTAGAACTTTACAACGCTCCTGCTAATCGTTTTGTGGCTGAATTTATTGGTTCACCACCGATGAATTTTATTCCCGTGAAATTTCACGCCCCGCAGTTAATTACCCATGCTCAATTTCGGCTCACTCTCCCTCAAATTTGGGCGGATGCGCTACAAAAATATGACGGACAAACCATAATTTTAGGCATTCGTCCAGAACATTTAAGCGTGAGTGTCCCAGCTACTAAAAATTTGTCTGTACAAGTGGATTTAGTGGAAAATCTCGGTAACGATAGCTTTTTAACTGTTAAGCTAGCTGAGTCACAATTCCCGTCGAGAAATACGGCTAATTACCTGCAGGTGCGAGTCCAACCTGAGAGATTGGTAAGTATTGGTGAGCAAATTTGGTTATCATTAACTCCAGAGAAAATCCACTTTTTCGACCCGGAAACGGATTTAGCCATATTTCCTCAGAATTAATCTCCAACTAGATCAAAGTTAGTATTTTTACTCAATTTAGTGTGAGAATTGCGCTAATAATTCTTTTTGCGATCGCTTTATCCCGAACTCAGGTTACTAACACAAGAAGCATAATTGACACTCCCCCGCTAACCGCAAAGCGGTGTAGCGGGAGATTCTTGCTTCTCAGAAACACGCTTTTTGGCGCAAGTACCAACGAGTCTTACTGCTTCTCCACAAGCTTGAATTTCTGTGTGTCCCACAGTATTTGTTGACAATATCCTGATCCCTTCTGCTCTCAAGTTCCGTGAGGCATTTTCATCTCTATCATGAGTTGTTTGGCAACCTGGACAAATCCACTCACGGATGCTTAGATTTAGCGAATCATTCTTGTATCCACAGCATGAACAAAGCTTTGTGCTGGGAAAGAATCTATCAACTTGAACAAATTTGCCTTTTTCTCTCTCTAGTTTGTAACTGATGAAATTAAGCAGCATACCAAAACCAGCATCATGTATTGACTTAGCTAATTTAGTACGTACTAATCCTTTAATACAAAGGTTCTCAGCTACTATGACTTGGTTATCGTCAACTAACTTTCGTGAGAGTTTATGGAGAAAATCTTGTCGAGTGTTAGATATTTTTTCGTGAACTTTAGCAACTAATTTAACCGCTTTGCGCCTATTGTTAGATCCTTTGATTTTACGGGATAAAGCTTTTTGTCTAATTCTCAGTCGTTTAGCATACTTTCTAGTTGGCTTGATTGGGTCAACCTTATAACAGGTTTCACCGTCAAAGACAGTTACTAGACTATTTAACCCAAGATCGATTCCTGATATCTTCCCCTGCTTTGTAGTGAACAACTCATTAGTCTCGAACAGTATCGCCGCAAAATATTTATCTGTACTTGTCTTAGAAACAGTTACGGATTTAATTTTGCCATTGATGCTCTTAGAGAGACTGGCTTTAATTAATCCCAGCTTGGGAAGCTTTAAATTACCTTACACGCGAGAAACTATTGTGTTAACATATTTATAGTGGTCGCAATTCATCTCCCGTTACAGTCTACGACTGTAACGGGAGATGAATTGCTCCATTAAGATAGAATCTTTTTTAGCTGCGGCTGCGCCTTTTCTCTTGACGGCTGCGAACAGCAGCACGCAGCGCCTTGAGTTTATAGGGGTCAGCATCCTTCTGCCACAGCAACTGATACCCTTTAAGTGTTGCACAGTGGTCTGCCAAACATTTGAGCCAACCAGAGCGATGACTAATGTTACGCCAATTATCCAGCAGCCCCCAGTCCTCTTCTTGGCAAGTTAACTTGGCAAACTTCTCGTAAAGCGGATAGTCAGGGGTAACTAAAGCATCTTTTTGGTGCAACACTGGGGGGTCATCATCTGTATCATAGTCTCGATAACTAACACGCAAATCACGCAAGTCAATTTCCATACTCGTCTGTAGTGCTGGATGAGGGTCAGTATCAAAGTCAGGGTAAAACAGATAAGAAATTTTTGGTTTTTTGGTATGGAATTTAATGACATTGGCTTCATCTAAGCGCCCGATAGTACGACTAGCGCAACCTTCGTAAAGGCGCAGCATGGGGTCGAGGGCTTGTAGCGCTGATATGTGAACCCAGAGAGAATTGGGTAATTTTTTCCCAATTTGGCTATTTTGGCAACGTTCTACAATAATTTCAGAATTGCCCAAGCTGTGCAGCATTTGATCGGCATTTAGCCAAGCTTGTTTGTACGTACCAAATAAGGCTAAGATATCTTCTTGCGCTTCCAGCGCTAATTCTCCTAATTTTGGGCGACGGCTGAATTGACAAAGCGCCAAATAAACCATCAAGTCTTGACGGCGTTTCTCAGATATAGCTTCCCACTCTTGCGGGTCTGTAGCCTGTAAAATTACTTGAAATGCACGGCGTAAACTGCCAAATTCCGCATTTATGTCAGCTTCTTGTGACAGTTCGCCTTTACTTGGCAAGCGACCGCGTTCGGTCACAAAAGACATCAGGGGTGCTAGCAGTTCCTGATAGTCTTCAAATCGCTTGATTGAAACACGAACTCTGGGTGTAGTAGCACGAGAACGAAAGCGGGAAGCCCGGAATAACTGCGCTTGAGCTTCATCTCGAAAAACGAAGTAAACACCCAAAGCTACAGGAATAGCATCAACACCAAGAACTTGGTCGATGTAGATTTTTAGTTCTTCTTGCTCGTAATATTTCTGGAAGGTGTTGCGGGTCGTCACTATCCCATCACCGTAAGCAATTGTACCTTTATTGGTATCCGCAAGGGTGACTTGGGCAGCAACAAGCAAAACTTTACGAGTAAGTTCCCAGGCTTTGACTAATGCTTCTCGGCGATCGCCCGTGTCTTCGATAACGTTAATCACATAACCAAGATTGACAATATCACCAGGAGTTTGGGGAGTATCTGGTGCATAGTAAGGGTCCCATCCGAGACTGGTGTACCCTTGTCTGGCTACGCGAGTGACATCACCGCCATGACCACAACCATAGTCAAAAAAGGTGGTTTCTGGAGTGAACATTCCAGCGTTATGAGCTAGGCGCACTGGGCGAGACAAGTCATTGCGAACAATTGCTGCTTTATGACGGTCTATCTGGCGCGATGGCAATTCACCAGTACTGCTTGCTGCTTGGCACTGGATGAGACAATGACCTTGCAGTTCCACGTTATACGCTTTTAAACGTTCTTCCCATCCTCGGCGTGTACCAATACGAATGGAATTATTCAGTAAACCCAACGCTTCTTGAGCGCGGGTAAGTTCTGCGAACTGTTGGTAAAGTGGATATTCGGGTGTTACAAAAGTTTCTTTACGGTGGAGAATAAAGGGATTACTTGAAGTGCCGTAGTCGCGGTGTGTGACTTGTAGGGTTTCTAAGTCAACTTGGATACTGGCTTGTAATGCTGGATGTGGCTCGGTGTCGAAGTCAGGATAGAACAGGTAAGAAATTTTGGGTTTGCTAGTGCTAAATTTGACAAGTGTTGCGCTTTGAGCTTGGGTAGTAGCACTTCTGGCGCAGCTTTCATATTGTTGCAGCAAGTCTTCAAGAGCGTGCAGCGCCCAAACATGGACATAAAAAGCATCAGGGAGATTTTTCCCAACTGGACTGCGTTTGCAAGCCTGAGCAATTATGTTCAATTCATATGTATTAGATAGCTGTGGCTTTGATGTATCGCAGGTTGCTCTCTCGGTGTCTCCTTCAAAGACGCTGTGCGAACGCAGTTGCTTTATGTCTCTTAATCCGTCCACCACACTGCTTACCTGAATTGTGTTAAAACTATTATCGCTTGAAGCCATAGCGCTCATTATTGGAGAGGTACTGTCAGCAAAATTACTCAAGCACGAGTGGAAATTAAAGTTTTTCCATAATAATTAGGATTTTAATCACTTTTGACCTATGGTTTATTAACTTATAAAACTGAAAATTATGGGAAAGCAAATTGCCCTAAATTTAAATGGTGATATCAAAAAAAAACAATTTTTGAACGCTGCTATCTCGATACTACATATCACAAACTTTTGACGTTACCGCAAATTCTCACGGTTGTTGGGTTCAAGGTAAACAAGAAAATATTAGCCGCACAACAGATTTTAATGCCAAATTATCAGATGTCTGCAATGAAGTTTACAAGAGTGGGTAGACGCTGCTTTGGCTGGAGAGCATTGATGCCAACTTAAGGCTAAAACGCACGTTCCCCAGGGATTGTAATTCCTGGCTGCGAGAGAGCAGTTTTAACGGTGAGTGGGCGCACATTGCCATATTTAACATTAAGTCTTCACCCGCAATTGATTAATGGCTAAATATTAATAATAATTAGTATTTAGCCATTAGTAGTGCATAATTAAACCTCTGCTGGGTGATATTCTTGTTGTCTTTCTATAAAAGTTTGTACACGGGTGCGGTAGTTTCTTAAAGTATCATCAACCCAATCGCGATCATTACTATTAACATACAAATGCACCATCGGTTCACTAGCATCTGGTAATACTAATAACCAACTATCATCATAGGGTTGACAAATTTTTACCCCGTCGATGAGTTCGAGGTTTTGGGCTGGGTGGGTTTCTACTAGGTAACGCATCAGCGCGCCCTTAGCTGACCAAGGACAGCGAATTGTATAATTTTTATGAATTACACGAGGTAATTCTGATCTGACAGTAGCAAGCGATCGCTCTTGAATCGTCAACATTTCAATAATCTTTGCAATGCAGAACATGGAATCGAAGCCTGGATGCAATTGCGGGAAAATAAACCCAGTGTCTCCACTACCCCCCAGCACCACATGGGAATTTTTTTGCGAAGCTTCCATTAAGGCTGTGGGGTTGGCTTTGGTGCGAATCACTTTACCATCATGGCGACGGGCGACTTGTTCCACCGCACTGGTAGCATGAACTGGTACCACTACTGTTCCTCTAGGGTTAGACGTGAGTATCATGTCTACCATCAGCGCCGTTAACATTTCTCCCCGAATCGGGAAACCAGATTCATCAACTAAAATCAATTGTTCCCCATTCGCGGATACCTGCACACCAAAGTTAGCCTTTAAAGCTTCAACTACATGACCAAGCTGAGTTAGCAGTCCTTCTCGGTCAGTGGAGGTAACAGCATTTTGATTCAAGCTGGCGTTTAATACTACAGCATCAGCACCAAATTTATCTAACATTTGGGGTAACACCGCCCCAGACACCGCATACACATAGTCAATCACCACTTTGGCGCGACTGTTGCTTAAAGTAGCTACATGTAGCAGCTTCTCAAAAGCAGTGCAATAAAGGTCATTAACTTGGCTGGGGTAAGCCACATCACCGATTTCATGAATCAGCGCTCGGCGCATATCTTCCTTAAAATAAGCCCCCTCAATTTTCTTTTCCAGGGCTTTGGAAATATTAATTCCCTTATTATCCATGAATTCAATCAAGATATAATCAGGGCGATCGGGATGTACTCGGACATGAATACCCCCAGCTACCGACATTGTGGGTATCACCGTCCGGGAAATGGGAATAGCTGTAGCATCCAGGTTTTGGATATCCACACCCACCGACATCAAACCAGCAATTAATGACCGAGTTACCATCCGCGAGACATTCCGTTGGTCGCGGGAAACAGTCACCTTACAACCGGGCTTCAAAGTCGAACCATAAGCAGCGCCCAACTTGACCGCAAATTCTGGGGTAATGTCGATATTCGCTAATCCCTGGACGCCACGTTGACCAAATAAATTTCTTTGGGCGGTGTTACCCCAAATTAAGTTAATATTTAGCACCGCCCCAGATTCAATCTTCTTGCTAGGCCAAACTCTGACGCTGGGGCTAATTTGGGCTTCTTCGCCCACAGTGGAAAGGGAACCGACTACAGCTGCTTCTAAAACCTGGGCGCGACGGTCTACACGAGTTCCACGAGAAATTACACAAGCACTTAAATGGGCTTCATCACCAATAATTGCTCCGTTCCAAACAATGGGACGCTTAAGATTGGCATCAGCACCGACGGTGACATTATCCCCGATGATTGTGCCATCTTCAATGTGGACTCTAGCACCAATGCGGCAATTATCACCAATCACTGCTGGGGTTTCGATGACTGCAGTGGGGTCAATGTAAGTATTTTGACCCACCCACAACCCATTCCCTACTTGCTTATATGCAAATTCTAGTTTGACTTTTTGGGCTAATGCGTCATACTGAGCCTCACGATAGGCATCCAAATGACCAACATCACACCAGTAACCCTGAGCTACATAGCCATACATTGGCTCATTTCTTGCTAGTAGTAAGGGGAATAAATCTTTAGAAAAGTCGCATTCAGTGTTATTTGGTAAATATTCTAAAACTTCAGGTTCAAGGATATAAGTACCAGTGTTAACAGTATCAGAAAAAATTTCACTAGTGGAGGGTTTTTCTAAAAATCGCCGAATCTGACCTGCTTCGTCGGTAATCACCACCCCAAATTCAATCGGGTTGGGGACGCGAGTTAAAATCAAAGTGGCTTTCGACTGCTTTTGTTTGTGAAATTCAATGGCTGCAGTTAAGTCAAAGTCTGTGATGCTATCACCGCTGATGACTAAAAAAGTTTCGTCAAGGAGTTCAGCAATATTTTTTACGCACCCTGCTGTACCGAGGGGTTGGTCTTCCTCCACCGCATAGGTCATTTGTACACCGAAATCGTTGCCATCTTGAAAGTAGTCACGCAACACATCAGGTAGATAGTGTAATGTGGCAATAACTTCTGTGATTTGATGACGTTTAAGGAGATTAATAATGTGTTCGGCGATGGGCCGATTGAGGATTGGCACCATCGGTTTTGGTAAATCGCAAGTCAGTGGGCGCAGTCGTGTTCCCGAACCACCAGCCATCAGTACTGCACGCATAAATCCTCCTTAGCTATTTGCAGCATTTGCTGCGTCAATATCCATGAGACATGTTGTATTCTTCTTACTTTAGTGTCCTATGGATGTTGATATTTGAGTAACTTCCACAAGATGCATCTGCTGAGGAATAAGTGTATTTACTCTTTGTCTGCTGTTGGTGTCTAAAATTAAGTAGTAACTTATAGAGCCTTGGGAAAATAGATCACACCAATTCCCCAGGGGTGCTAGCGACGATGTGGAGGACTACTCTACACTGGAATAGAGGAATGTATCTTCAAGTGACTCAGATACAAACAACTGAGAACTTTATTCATACTTTCTCAGTTTTGGTGGCGATTTGCAGCAATAACGTAGGAATACTTAACACAAATTTTGTCTGTTACTCACGGAGTTGTTCATAATGAAATTAATTATTATTGGATTAATCGCACTTTACGGGTATGGGGCGTGGAAGTTCTGGTATGGGTTCGAGCGGACTAATTTTAGTCAGACTTTACCTAATCGCATCGGTTTATCTTTGTTGTGGCCGGCTTTATTTATTATTAATAAATCCTATCGTCGCAACTTTCAAAAAGCGTTGAAGGGCTAGTGAAAAAAGTCTGAAGTATGAAGGCTGAAGGCTGAAGTATGAAGGCTGAAGTATGAAGGCTGAAGTATGAAGTATGAAGGCTGAAGTATAAAGCCAATAAACTTGTATACTCAGCCTTTTGAGGTCAAGACGGTGCGTTAACGAAGTAACGCACCCTACAAAAATAAAAATCTATTTTTTCTTGGTCAAAATATTGATGGCTGCACCAGCAACTGCACCATCTACAGCATTACCTAGGGTATCACCACCGCGCCCGGTGAGAGCACCTGCGGCGGCGCTAGCTGCAGCACCGACGGCGACATCTTGTCCTAGGCTGCGTTTTTGGCGGTTGGGTCTGCTTCTTGTACCGTTGACAGCGTTAACCGCAGCACCAGCAGCACCTCCTCTCACAGCATTGTTGATCACCGAACCTCGTCCCCTAACTGCGCCGGAGACGACACCAGCAGCGGCGCCAATACCGACATCGCGTAATAAATCATCGGCTACGGCTGGTTTAGCGGGAACTAGGGTTACGCCTGCTAAACTTGCAGCCATGAGGCTAGGTAGAAATGTACGTTTTAAGCTGAGATTCATCGTAGTACCTTGTGAAGAAATCTAACGACTGAAGAATTAATTTCAGCGATCGCGATCGCCTAATAGCGTGATTTTTGATCTAAGCAACAGCAAGGTTTTCTTGCATATGAACAGATCTATTTTCATACGAAAAAACTTTATTTACATCTACTAAAAGCAATAAAAATCATTAATTGTGTCTAAAAACTTTGTGGTTTTGCGTGATATTATTGAGGACAACTGCAACTACGAGATTTATCCTCGAATTAAGTATCAAGTTTAACTTAGGCTTCAGTATAAAAGTTGGTGAAATCATGATAAAACAGCTTTTTAGGGGTGCAGGTTATCGGGTGGCTACACAAGCGCTGTTATCTTCTTCTTTGCTAGTAGCAGCTTCTCCTGTTGTTCTAGCTGACCAGCGGGATTTTCGGGTTTATAATCGCACGAGTTCTGCTATTGTCAATTTGTATGTAGCACATAGCTCTACAAAAACATGGGAAGAAGACGTGCTGAAAAATGATGTTTTGGCTAGTGGTGAATCCCAAAAGATTACTTTTAGCGGGTATGGCAGGAATGAATGTTATTTCGATATTAAGGCTAAGTTTGAAGATGGGGAAGTTGTGGAAGATTACAAAATTAATCTTTGTGAAACTAATTCTTACACCTTCACTGAAAAGTAATAATTTTTAATTACAGAAAGAGAAGAGAAGCTATAAAATTCTTGTTCTCTATCTTTTATCAAAAACTTTAGTTGCGGGTTGAAAGCCCACTAAAAATAAAAACAGTCAACACTATTTTCTGTTCTTCTTAGTTGATTAAGGTTTACAGAACATAGTGTTTTTTTCATGAAACTAAATCGCTTGAATCCACTCTTTAACAGAGTATTCAGTCCAGATACCATTTTGCCAGTATGGGTCATTTTCAATCAACTGGCGGACGATCGCTTCGGTTTCGGCTTCATAAATACCAAAAACTTTGGTGACGTCTTTGGTGGGGCCGATAGTAATCAAGACGCCGGATTCTTTTTGTTTTGCTAATCCGTCTAAATGAGCTTGGCGGTAAGGGGTACGCTTTTCGAGAACGTCTTCGCAGTAGGTTCCCCACAGAATATATTTAGGCATAGTTATTTGTTATTTGCTAGTTGTTAACAAAACAGAATTCAGGAGTCAGGAGCCAGAATTCAGCATGAATTCCGTGCGACACTTCGACCAAGCTCAGTGCATCGCTGGTGGATGAATAAACGGGTTTAAGTCCCCCACTAATTGATTCTGAATTCTGAATTCTGGCTTCTGAGTTCTTTTTCAACTTCTCAAGTTGACGCCGAATTTTTCTACCAAAGCTTCGCGGACTTTGTTGTGTACGGGTTCAACTTCTGCGTCAGTGAGAGTGCGATCGCTAGCTCGATAAATTAGGCGAAATGCTAGACTGCGCTGTCCATCGGGGACATTTTCGCCGCGATATTCATCGAATAATTCCACTGAGGAGAGTAAATCTTTCCCGGCTTTGGTGATGGCTTTTTCGATTTCGGCGACGGAGATTTTCACGGGTGCGAAAAAGGCGATGTCGCGATCGCTTGCTGGATAGGTAGAATAGGGCTGGAATTTGGGGATGAGAATTTCGTCTTGATCTAAGGCATCCAGAAGCACATCTGCGTCTAATTGAAACAGGTATACTGAGTCTGGTAAACCTTTATCCCGCCGCAATTGGGGATGAAGTTGTCCAAATACGCCTAAGCTGTTACCTCTAATCCATAAAGAAGCGGTTCGTCCTGGGTGTAAACGCGGATCGCGGCGATCTGGTTGATATTCTACTTCTAGCTTCAGTTGGTGAAACAGGCTTTGTAAAATTCCTTTGGCTTCAAACCAAGTCAAGGGCTGTTCCCGACCACTTTTTGACCATTTTCCCACGGTGCGATCGCCACCCATAATCCCAGCGATCGCATCTGCTTCCCGCAGACCTTCTTCTTCTCGCCAAAAAATTCGCCCCATCTCAAACCCGTTGAGGGCGCCATTTCCCTGTTCTAGATTGTATTGGAAAGCATCAATTAACCCAGATATCAAATCGGTTCGCAACGCCGAGTATTCTGCAAATAGCGGGTTTGATAAAACTATCTGTCTTGCATCTCCTGGTTTCACTAGAGAATAATGGATAACTTCTGTCAAACCTGCAGCGCGCAGAAAATGTCGGACTTGGCGAATTAATTCTTGATCTAAAGGTAGATAGCCTGCTTCGGCTTTTTGTGGTAAGGTGTCACAAAAATTATCATAGCCATACAAACGGGCAATTTCTTCAATCAGGTCAACTTCCCGTTCTAAATCCCGATAACGGTAGGGGGGTACGGAAACTGTCCAAGTCTGCTCCCCTGAAGGGGTGACTTCACATCCCAGTGCGGTGAGGATGCGTTCTACGTCCTCTTCTTGCAGTTCTCCTGTATCTATTCCCAAATCAATCGGCCCTAGTAGTTGATTGACGCGCTCTAAACGCAGGACAATGGAACGACTCCAGGTAGCCCGGTCGGGGCGGGTATCAGCAATTTCTTGATTGACAATCACTCCCTCGGCTAGTTCCCCTATCAAAGATAGAGCGCGACGGGTAGCGACTTCCAACTCGGCCCGGTTGACTCCCCGCTCATATCTCCCAGAAGCCTCGCTTCTTAAACCCACACTCCGGGAAGAACGGCGAATAGCGACGGAATCAAATAACGCTGCTTCTAAAACTAAGCTTTGAGTTCCTGGGTGAACTTCTGTTTCTTCCCCACCCATCACCCCCGCCAGAGCTACAGGCTTTTCATTGGCGGTGATTAACAAATTGGGGGTTGAGAGGGTGCGGGTTTGTCCATCCAGGGTTTTCAGGGTTTCGCCAGCTTGGGCGAAGCGGACACCTACGGTTAATTTATCACTAGCGGCGACAGATTTGAGGCGATCGCGGTCAAAAGCGTGTAGCGGTTGTCCCCATTCTAACAACACGTAGTTAGTAATATCCACGACATTATTAATCGGACGCACTCCAGTCGCCCGCAAACGCTGTTGCAACCATTCTGGAGAAGCAGCAATTTTTACCTGCTCAATCACCGTACCTATGTAAGCTGGACAGGCTTGAGTGTCAGCCACCTTGACAGCAAAATTGTTACCTGTGTTGGTAATTGATACCTCCCCTGGTTGAGGAATTCGCAACTCTTCCCCTGTCAAAGCTGCGACTTCTCGCGCTATCCCCACCATACTGAGTGCATCAGCCCGATTAGCCGTAGCCGTCACATCTAAAATTACATCATCCAGCCCCAGTAAAGGACGGACATCACTTCCCAAGGACAAGTTTTCCTGGAAAAAAATATGAATTCCGTCTACATCAGCCGGTAAACCCAGTTCTTTTAAAGAACAAATCATGCCTTGGGAAGGGACACCACGCAGCTTTGCTGGTTTAATTTTTAAATCGATGTTCGGTAAATAAGTACCTGTAGTAGCGACTGGTACATAAATATCTGCTCGGACATTAGGCGCACCACAGACGATATTTAAAATCTCATCTGCACCAACATCCACTTGACAAACACTCAATTTATCAGCATTGGGATGGGGTTGACGCTCAACGACTTTCCCCACAACCACGCCATTAGCCCAAGTGCGGCGGTCTTCGATATCTTCTACTTCAAACCCAGCCATTGTCAGGGTTTCGGCTAATTCTTCTGGGCTAAGTTTTAAGTTTACCAGTTCCCGCAGCCAGTTGAGAGAAATACGCATATCAGTTAATTTTTTTGATCAATACTCAATTAATTGCGAGATGCAGACGCATTCGTCATTCGTAATCGCGGAGTTCCCATAGTATCTGGGTTTTTAGGTTTGAAGAAAGTGTGTCAATTTTCCCGAATTGGTGTTTCCTAATTTTAAATGCAGAAAAAGAGTACAAAAGTACTCCTTTAGTTTTGCTATTTAAAATTTATCAGATAACCTTCACTTTAACAGTGAAAGTGCTTCTAATAATGCCATTCGCGCTTGCCAAGTCTCAAATAATCTTTTTTGAGCATGTCGCTGGTCTATTCTCTGTATCCAGATAGGTTCAAAATTTGACAGCGATTCTCGTTGACATAAGTACAACCGTAGGGGCACGGCACTGCCGTGCCCTGACACAAGGGCGATATCATGCTGTACAGTTTCCTAATAGGAATCGCCGTATGACTTTGAGTGCTGTTGAGGGCACAGCACTGCTGTGCCCTACGAAATGTTTTGCTCAATCCACAACAAAAGATCGTGATTATAAAGGGTGTTAGTCATTGTTGAAATAGCAGGGAATAGGGGGATGAGGGGTTGTGGGGAGAAATAACTAATACCCCATGCCCATATATTAATCAACAACTGATTGCAAAGCCCGCAGTAATTCTTGTTTAGTAAAAGGCTTAGTTATATAAGCATCAGCGCCTTGTTTCATGCCCCAAATTCGGTCAATTTCTTGATTTTTGGAGCTACAAATGATAATTGGTACTTTTTCAGTTAACGGATTTTTTTTGAGTTGACGACAGAATTCAAAACCACTCATTCCCGGCATGACTACATCTGTGATGATGACATCTGGTGGCTGTGCAACTGCTTTGTCTAAACCATCTTTAGCATCATAAGCTTTGATGACTTTGTGTCCATTTTCTAACAAAAAATTGTTAATTAATTCCAACTGAGAAGGAGTATCTTCAACAACTAAAACTGTAGACATCTTAATTTTCCTTCATTATTTTTAACTAAGTGTACTTGGTGAGGAATTAAGCCAAATGCATAAAGACTATCTTCAGTAATTCGGCACGAGTAAAAGGTTTAGTGAGATAACCCGATGCCCCTACTAGTCTAGCTTTGACTTTATCTACAAGTCCTTTATTTCCGGTTACGAAGATAATGGGCGTATTTTTAAACAGAGAATTATTGCGGACAATCCGACACAGTTCATAACCATCTATACCTGCCATATTTAAGTCTAGTAATATCAAATCTGGTTTATGCCTAATAATTGACATTACTGCTTTGAGTGGATCATCAATAGTAATCACCGAGAAATTTTCATCCTCTAAAAATCGGCTAATTTCTTTGAGAATTGTCGGACTGTCGTCTACAGAAACAATTTTGTAGGTTTTTTTGGCGGTCGCCGTAGCAGTGGTTACTCTTTTTGGCCCTGGGGTTATGTTATTTTTTATTGTTAATTCTTGAACTTTATTTGTGGGCGGAGCTGCAACCTGTGCTAATTGCTGAATTGTGGCTATATTTTCTTGGGAAATTTTTTGTAAAGGGTTCGTGGCTGTGCTGTGCGGTCGGTCTATCTCTCCGGTTAATTCTTGTTCAACTAGTTCTGTGATGTAATGAGGGGATAATGATGCATCTTTAAAGGTTTTTGGCAATTGGTCAAATGGGGGATCTGGTTCATGCAAGATAATTCCTCCCTTGAGGATATAAGGAGATAAGTTGCGTGCCAGTTGAATTTCATCTTGATTCATAATTACAGCCAAATGACGCAAGCTAAAACCCTTCATCCAGTCAGTTAAACTTGGTTGGAGTTCTGGGAGATTTTTTTTCTGGAGTGAGCTAGTAATTAACAGGTGGGGACGCTGGTAAGGAGAAGAAATTTGTGGCGCTAAAGATTGCCAACTCTCCAATCTGGCTTGACAGCGTTCTAAAATTTTTTCAGCGTCGAGCCTGCAAATTCTTGGCACTCTATTAGTTGCATCACTTAATTGATAAATACCTGCATTAATTAACAAAAATGATTCGATAACTTCTTTGACCAATTCCTGAATCAGCACTGCAGCCTGCGTAGAATGCAAATGTTGTTGGCTGACTAGCCAGTAAATAGCTTGATATTCAGGAGGTTGGTAATTTTCATCTAGACTTTGTTCTGTAGATTGCGAAAGTGAGTCAGGCTCAAACATTAAGCGTAGTTGGACTCGAATTTCGTTGGTAAGTAGGGGGACTTGATGACTTAAGCGCCGTAAATGGCGTTCTAGTCTGTCAAAAGGTTCAATTGAGTGAGTGGCATAAGTAATTTTCCCTTGTTCTAGGTATATTAACCAAGAAACTGAGTTGCTGAATATTTGCAGACAAGTACTGTCAGTACTATCCGCTAAGTGTCTTAATAAACTCTGGGGATTTAGCTTAGTAAATGTGCCGACAATGTTCATAATTTTCTAGTTTTCCGGGGAATCAAACGGAATCAAGGTAAAGCTGAAATAGTGATATTCAAGTAGTTTTTGAGGTTACTTATTTCTCTAAAAGCAAATTATTCATGAATACATCTATATGTCTGGTGAATTGTGAAATTGACTACATAGCTAGGTTGTAACACTTCCTGCAATATACTGAAACTAAGTATTTTTCTAGTATCTGGATTTACAGTATTTATGTTTACAGAGGTATACTGATAATGGTAAATTTTCTGGCTTTGATTTATTTGTTTTATATAAAAATCGACTTTTCTACACAGAATCTTTAATTTATTTCGTACGCAGACGTAAGTGTTTATTGTATTCTAGTGATGCTCTATATCTTTCTCGGTAGATGTACTAGTATAAAGGTGATATCAACCTCTGCTAGTTTACCCCTGTACTCAACGAGTCCCTGATGAAAACTTTCCCAAATGTGTAGAGAATTTGATGAGAACAATCAGTTTAATAAAGATCGAACCATCTAATAGCAGTAGCCATACATATAATCGTGTTGGCATTGCGGACTATAACTATGTACTTTGAAAAAGGAAGAAAGCTTTGGATTATAACATAACACAAAACGTTATGACTGATACATTAAGACTTGATGAAGTTGTGGAGTTTGCTGAGAACCCAGAACCACGGTGTCCTTGTGTGTTATTACTGGATACATCAGGCTCCATGCAAGGGGAAGCCATAGAAGCTTTAAATCAGGGATTGCTGAGTTTAAAAGACGAATTAGTGAAAAATTCCCTGGCGGCTAGGCGGGTAGAAGTAGCGATCGTCACCTTTGACACCAATGTCAACGTAGTCCAAGACTTCGTGACGGCTGATTTATTTAACCCGCCCATCCTGACAGCACAGGGGCTAACGACGATGGGTGCAGGAATTCATAAAGCTCTAGATATTATTCAGGAGCGCAAGTCTCAATATCGTGCCAACGGTATTGCTTATTATCGGCCTTGGGTATTCATGATTACCGATGGAGAACCGCAAGGTGAGCTAGAACATGTCGTAGAACAGGCATCACAGCGTCTGCAAGGAGATGAAAATAATAAACGTGTAGCCTTTTTTACAGTTGGTGTAGAAAATGCTAACATGACCCGCCTCCATCAAATAGCTGTGCGTACTCCCCTGAAACTGAAAGGACTAAACTTTATCGAGATGTTTGTCTGGCTCTCAGCTAGCATGTCAGCAGTTTCCCACTCACAGGTAGATGAACAAGTGGCTTTACCTCCTATTGGCTGGGGCAGTATTTAATCAATAATGCAGCTTGATACCCACACAGCTAGCTGTTGAAACAAATCTATGAACACATCCAAACAGATTCCGCAATGGCATGTTTTAGCCGCATCTGTATGTGGCACAAGCCACTTGAAAAACAACCAGCTGTGTCAGGATGCTCATCACTGGCAAATATTGCCAGATAATATACTAGTAGCAGCGGCTGCTGATGGTGCAGGTTCTGCCAGTCAGGGAAAAGTGGGAGCAATGGTGGCTGTGGAAACAGCCATAGAAAACATTTCTCTCAAGGAAATTACCAGAGATGCTCTGGCGGATGATGCCACTGTGCAATCATTGTTAACTGAGGCGATGTTAGCCGCCAAAAAAGCGGTAGAAGAGGAAGCGGGTGCTTGTCAGAAACAGCCTCAAGATTTAGCAACTACCTTAATTGTGATGGTAGCCACACCAGAATTTGTGGCTGTGGCACAGATTGGCGACGGTATGGCGGTGGCGAAGGATAGTACAGGTAATTTACTGGCATTAACCATGCCGGATAATGGCGAGTACATCAATGAAACCACTTTTTTGACTTCTCCAGGTGCATTAGCAGCAGCGCAAATGAGATTGTGGCGTGAAACCATAGTCAATGTTGGTGTGCTTACCGATGGACTACAAATGCTGGCTTTGAATATGGTTGTCAGCGAACCTCACAAGCCGTTCTTTTTTCCTTTATTTGAATTTGTAGCTAATACAGACGATAAGTCGGTGGCGAAGGAACATTTGGTGAGGTTTTTACGCTCTGATCGGATTACGCAACGTACTGATGATGATTTGACGCTCATCATAGCTGCATTCAGCGAACGATGAGCAATGCTTTTAGCTAGTTCAGCTCTTTAAACAAACCCCGTTAATCGTAACTCTATCATGCAGGTACTACGTTGTCTTCCCAAGCAAGAAATTCTCAACCTCAGCGTCAGTTTAGGGCGTGGTGGTGAAGCTTGTATCTATGCAGTGCCATCTGATGGCAATTTAGTAGCGAAAGTTTATCACAAAGCAACCATTGCCCATGCCCATAAACTTCAGGCAATGCTGGCTAATCCCCCAGAAAATCCTACGGCTAATTTGGGTCATATTTCCATTGCTTGGCCGCAAGATATACTACTAAATGCAGATGGCGGTGATGCGATTGTAGGCTTTTTAATGCCGCGCATTCGGGGAATGCGTCCCATCATTGATTTTTATAATCCCAGAACCCGCCGCGAACATTGCCCTTTATTCAATTATCAATATCTGCTCCGCACGGCGCGTAATTTGGCTGCGGCTTTTGCGGCTTTACATGCGAGTGGTTATTGTATTGGTGATGTCAATGAATCGAATATATTGGTCAGTGATACGGCGCTAGTCACCTTAGTAGACACAGACTCATTTCAGGTTAACGATCCAGATAGCGATGTTGTTTACCGTTGTCCGGTGGGTAAGCCAGAGTTTACGCCACCGGAACTACAAAATAAAATTTTTGCTCAGTACGATCGCGAAGTTTACCACGATTTATTCGGGTTGGGAGTACTGATATTTCAACTGTTAATGGAAGGTACTCATCCATTTTCCGGGATTTTTCAAGGCTCTGGGGAACCACCAACTTATGAAGTCCGGATATCTGCAGGGCATTTTACTTATAGTAAAAAACGGCAAGTACCTTATTTGCCTACACCGATCGCACCAGCTTGGGAAATTCTCCATCCTAGTTTACAGCAACTGTTTGTTTGTTGTTTTGAGGATGGTCATTTTAATCCCCAACTGCGCCCTAGCGCCCAAAGTTGGTTGTCAGCAATAGCTGAGGCTGAAGACAGCTTAATCACTTGTGCTGTCAATCCCCAGCACCACTACAACTCTCACCTAGAAACCTGTCCTTGGTGCGAACGCAGTGTGCGCTTGGGTGGACGAGATCCATTTCCTTCACCAAAAGCGATCGCTGCTAAAGAACATCTCAAACCGCGAGCCAGAGTTAAAAGAAACCATACCCAAACCCCACGCTTGCCATATCCGGTAAATTCATTACAATCGTCTAATCATTGGCAACCGATATTTACCCAAACTTCTGTCACTCATCAACCATCCAAAAAGCGGAGGATTTACCCCGCAGCTTTGTGCTTGCTAGGTTTTGGGATGTTGGGCTACTTGGATATGATGGTAAAATTTACTCGCCCGTTTGTCAGCCAAAATACCTACACTCAGCAAACCCTGATGTCTCATCAACCCAATCAGGATAAGGCTCGCAATTTTGCTGATTATTATAAACAAGGTCATGCAGCTTACAAAATCAAAGAATATCAACAAGCAATTGATAACTTTAGCCAAGCGATCGCCCAAGAACCAAACCACCCCAAAGCCCGTGTCAATCGCGGCAATGCCCGCTACAATTTGAAAGACTATGAGGGCGCATTGCTCGACTATACTGAAGCTTTAAAGATTAATCCGGCAGAAGTTAAAGCTCTTGTGAATCGAGGTAACGCTCGGTATGCTCTGGCTGAATTAAGCAATGACCCTGATCGAGAATATAGTCAGGCGCTTGCTGATTTTAATAGTGCTTTGCGCCTTGATAGTAAAGAAGTGGAAGCTTACATTAGACGCGGGATTGTCCGCTCTCAAATCGCTAAATATAGCGGTGATTCTCAAAGAGATTATCGCCAAGCGCTAGAGGATTTCACTAATGCGATTAAACTCAACGCCTCGAAAGCAGAAGCTTTCTTTCAACGCGGCGTGGTTTATTCGCAAATAGCTCAATACAGCAGTGATTATACCTATGAATATAAACAGGCGATCGCTGATTTTAATCGAGCTTTAGCTATCAATGCCAAACTCGCAAAAGCCTACCTCAAACGCGGTATAGTCCGCTATGAACTCGCACAATACGGGGGTAGAGACTCTGAAATCAATCGCTTAAAAGCGATCGATGATTTACAGACATCAGCGAAAATTTCCCTAGAGAAAGACGATATGGACAGTTACCAACAAGCAGTCAGCAGTATTTGCGTCATCGTCGAAAATAAATGTGATACTTTATTCCAAAGCACAGGTATTGTCGATTCAGCAAACAAAATCAACTGATAAACATCCTTAGAGGTTGTTTGAAAAGTGGTTGGCTGTGATTCTAATCACATCATTACCCCCCTTAATCCCCCCTTATAAAGGGGGGAAACAAGAAAAATCCGGTTCCCTCCCCTTTACAAGGGGAGCCACTTCCGTGCGGGGGTTCCCCCCGTTGAGGAAAGTGGCGTGAGGGTTAGGGTGGGGTAAAAAATATTTGATACATCACGAAAGACTTTTCAAACATCCTTAGACTGATGAAAAACTCCACCCCACTTGCGGGATGGAGTTTTTAGACATGGCGTTACTTACCCTGAGCGACTTGTACTGAGCGAAGTCGAAGTAAGCCGAAGGAATGCCCAATTTTCCCACCCGTATTGTGGCGATTGATTAACAAGACCTCTGTAATTACCGCAGATATTTATAAAGCTTTCACATAGAAAAGACTTATTTTTACCTATACTTTATAAAAAATCAGCAAAATCTCGCTAGATTATTTACGTGGAAAAATAGAAAACGAATAATTTCAATTTCCTGGTTTCCACATGCAACAGCTTCAGCACAAAAACGTAAAATAAATACTGATTTAGCTGCAAATCTTTGAGGTAATTACATGAAAGCAGTGATTTTGGCTGGAGGTCTTGGTACCCGTCTAAGCGAAGAAACTAGTATCAAACCCAAGCCGATGGTAGAGGTTGGTGGGAGGCCAATTCTGTGGCATATCATGAAGATTTATTCTGCCCACGGAATTAATGAATTCATTATTTGCTGCGGATACAAAGGATACATCATTAAAGAATATTTTGCAAGCTATTTTTTACACATGTCAGACGTTACTTTTGACATGCGATTTAACCAAATGAATGTGCATTCTGGCTACGCTGAACCTTGGCGTGTCACCTTAGTAAATACAGGTGATAATTCCATGACGGGCGGACGTTTAAAGCTAGTCAGAGAGCATATTGGTAACGACACTTTTTGCTTCACCTATGGTGATGGGGTCAGCGACGTTAACATCACAGAACTAATTAAGTTTCACAAAGAACAAAAGACATTAGCAACACTAACCGCAGTCCAACCAGCAGGGCGTTTTGGCGCAATTTCTCTGGGACAAGAGCAGACTAAAATTACGAGCTTTAAAGAAAAGCCAGAAGGTGATGGCGCTTGGATTAATGGTGGTTATTTTGTTCTAGAGCCTGAAGTTATTGACTTAATTACTGATAACTCCACTGTTTGGGAGCAAGAGCCATTAGAAAAGCTTGCTAACATGGAAAAATTATCAGCTTTCAAACATAGTGGTTTTTGGCAACCAATGGATACATTGAGAGATAAAAACTACCTTGAAGACTTATGGAAAAACGATAAAGCTCCTTGGAAGGTTTGGTAAGCAAATATTTTTTGCCTAAAAAATAGACTTTGCAGAATATTAAGTTAGGAATGAAAGCATAAAGTAAATATTAAGTCTGATGTCTTACGGCAGTGTCAGGATTTGAATATCAGCGACAGTATAAATTGCCGTAACGCACCCTACCATTTAAGCTTTACTTTATAAATCATCTCTAAGGCGTGCATCGACACCTATGTGCAAGTATGAGCAGCAACCAGTAAACAATCAGTTAGCAATTAAGCGCCCGTGCATAACCAACCAAGCTAACAGTTTTCGTTTCTGTGCAAAATCGGTAGTCAAAAAAGTACATCGTCTTACTGTTATAAATTGAGTGAAAACGGCTCAGTGGTGCTGTGATTCCATAAGCTTGAGGTTATGTCTAATCAACAGCCACAAAGCATTTATCCATGATTGATATTTTGGTCAAGCAAAGTAAAAGGTTTGGGAATGGAAGCGAATTTTTGGAGTGGTAAAAAAGTTTTTGTTACAGGACACACGGGCTTTAAAGGTAGTTGGTTGTCTGTGTGGCTACAAATACTAGGTGCTGAGGTGTTTGGTTATTCTTTGACGCCGCCAACATCTGTGAATCTATTTGAGCTAGCCCATATTGCTGACGGGATGACATCAGTAGTGGGAGATATCAGAGACTTAGACGCCCTCAAGCAGGCGATGCAGAGTTTCCAGCCAGATATCGTCATCCACATGGCAGCTCAAGCTTTGGTACGTGAATCTTACATCAATCCAGTTGATACCTATGCAGTTAATGTCATGGGGACAGTGAATGTACTCGAAGCAGTCAGGTATGTATCCAGCATTAGAGCAGTTGTCACAGTCACATCTGATAAGTGTTACGAGAATCGAGAGTGGGTTTGGGGCTACCGAGAAAATGACCCGATGGGAGGAAAAGACCCTTACAGCAACAGTAAAGGCTGTGCTGAGTTAGTCGCTGCAGCTTATGGTCACTCTTTCTTCAATCCCGCTGATTATGCTCAACATGGCGTAGCTATGGCTTCTGTGCGCGCTGGAAATGTGATTGGCGGCGGCGATTGGGCGAAAGACCGTTTAGTTCCTGATATTCTCAATTCTTGGCTGACCGGAAAAGAAGTAGTTATTAGAAACCCCCAAGCTGTTCGTCCTTGGCAACATGTTTTGGAACCGCTAAATGGTTACTTAGTAATAGCTGAGAAATTATTTACCCAGGGTTATGTGTATGGTGGCGGCTGGAACTTTGGGCCGAATGAGTCTGGAGTGAAAACAGTAGCTTGGATAGTGGAGCATCTCCAGCAGCTTTGGGGTGAGGACGCTAGCTGGGTTCAAGATGGTAGCATTCAACCCCACGAGGCTAATCTTTTAACCTTGGATTGCTCAAAAGCTCGGACTAAGCTGGGCTGGGAACCCAGATTAGACTTGTCAACAGCTTTGGCTTGGATTGTGGATTGGACTAAAGCATGGCATCAAGGTTGTGATATGAAGCAGAAAACTCAATCGCAAATTCAGCAGTTTATGCAACTGGCAAATATTTAGTTGTCACCTGCTCAGATTTTTAGATTGAAGATTCAAGATTGAAAATTTAAAAAAATCGGAAATTAAATGAATTAATTCATGACACAAATCTGAAATTCTTGATGGCAAAAATAACATTAATGTCAGGTTCAATCTAAAGTCCGAAATCCAAAATTGTTTAACTTACAAAATCTATCTTCAGTTCCCTATGATTTTTACCGAAACTGCACTGAATGATGCTTTCATGATCGAATTAGAACAAAAACCAGATCATCGTGGTTTTTTTGCTCGGACTTTCTGCGCGCAAGAATTTGCTGCCCACGGTTTAAAGCCAACAGTAGCTCAATGTAACTTGTCTTTTAACCATAAAAAAGGTACTGTGAGGGGAATGCATTATCAAATTGCTCCTGCTACAGAAACTAAATTAGTTCGCTGTACTAAAGGCGCGATTTATGATGTAATTATTGATATGCGCCCTGAATCTCCGACTTTTTTATCACATATTGGTGTGGAACTGACACCAGATAATTACCGCGCTTTATATGTGCCGGCAATGTTTGCCCACGGTTATCAAACACTCACAGATGATAGTGAAGTTGTATATCAAGTGAGTGAGTTTTACACGCCGGGTTATGAGCGGGGTTTGCGTTATGATGACCCTTCTTTTAATATTGATTGGCCTTTAGAAGTTTCGGACATTTCGGAAAAAGATGCTAACTGGCCTTTGCTGCGAATGATGATGGTAGGGGAAGCAGAAAGCAGATAAAGAGAGAAATTAATCTGCGATTTATATAGACCTGCTGGGAAAAAAGGGGTGAGGGACTAGAGGCTAGGGAATAGCCAGCGTAACGTACCTCCAAATATTTGCGGTGCGTTAGGACTTTAGTCCTAACGCACCCTACCGAACTAACCCCTAATCCCTAACCCCTAGGATCTGGGTGTTGGGTTGCGTTACACTTCACCCAACCTACGAAATATACGAAATCTATTACTAAAGTCCGTAACGCACCCTACCGAACTAAACCCTAATCTCTAGTCCCTAATTTTTCTCTATTTAACTAATTTTCTTGATAGCTTGATCAGTATTGTAATCAGCAGAAATCGATGCAGTGTCTGCTCAAACGATACGAAGTGACAAAAGATAGTTAGGAGAATATTGACTAACAACAACAAATTCAAAGTAGATTGATATCATGTTGACTACTATTAAAGATAAAGGTTTGTACCTAAAATCAGAGCTAGATTATAGAATGGCGCGGTGGCAAAATGCTAAGAATTTACCTGCGCTGACAGCAGGCGATCGCTCAATTGTGACGGCTCTGAAAAATGACGGTATTTACATCACTAACCTCGCGGATTTAGGACTACCCTCTACATCACAACTCCTAAATGCTGCTCACAGTTTATTACCAACTATGGGGACGGAAAATTACGACAAAAACCTCCAAAACCCCCCGGAAATTTTCATAGTTACGGACTTACCAGCATTTGCTAATTGGGGCAGTGAGCCAAGACTGACTAATATCATTCACAATTATATTGGTCTTCCCATTGCCTATCATGGTGTACACCTACGCAAAGATTTTGCTAGTGTTGATCAGTTCGCCACACTTCTTTGGCATCGGGATGTAGAAGACCGCCGAGTTCTGAAAATTATCGTTTATTTAAATGATGTAGAAGAAAAACATGGGCCTTTTGAATATGTGCCTTTATCTCATACTGCCATTCATCAATTGAGTCATTATCGCATTCACCACAAGATTCATAATTCAGGGGGAATCGATGATGAAACCCTTAATCAAATTGTGCCTAAATCTGCTTGGAAATCTTGTCCTGGTGCCGCAGGTACGGTGATTTTGGCTGATACGAGAAGACTCTTACATCATGGCACCCTCCGCACCGAAGAACGATCAACGCTGTTTTTTGTCTACACCGCTAACCCTCCCAAAAACCCCAGACTTTGCACTCACTACTGGGATGATACTTATCCTCGACCAAATTTAAATCAAGCAGCAGATGCTGTGAAAATTGGCACATCTATTGTGTAAATAAACTTAGGTAGTCGTGTCATACTGAGGATAAGTGAGAAGCAAATTATCTCTACCGTGAGTTAAATTCATCAATTATTTGTCAGGGAAAATTAGCGTCAGGGTGTAAATGAGAAAGAGAAATTGATAATTGATGATGATGGGATTAATTTATTCTCAGTAAATAAAAAAAATAGCGATCGCTAACAACAAACAGCCAAAAAAGGAATCTCACCCATGATTATTATTGATAGTGCCTTACAAGCCCGTGCTGCAGCAAATAATCCCGTGAAAGTAGGGATGATTGGCGCTGGTGCTATGGGAAAAGGAATCGCCAATCAAATTATTAATTCTGTACCGGGGATGGAGTTAGTCGCTATCTTCAGCCGCAACATTGACGCTGGGAAAACAGCTTATGCAGAAGCAGGAATTGAGGATGTCAAAGTTGTTACCAGTGTTAGCGAATTAGAAGCCGCGATCACTCAGGGTAAATATGCAGTCACCGAAGACGCCGAGTTACTGTGTCGCGCTGAGGGAATCGACGCTTTAGTTGAAGTTACCGGTGCGGTAGAATTTGGCGCTCATATCGTCATGGAAGCGATCGCCAACCGCAAACATGTAGTATTAATGAATGCCGAACTAGACGCCACCATCGGCCCCATCCTCAAAGTCTACGCAGACAAAGCAGGCGTCATCCTCACCGCTTGCGATGGCGACCAGCCAGGGGTAGAAATGAACCTGTATCGCTACGTGAAAAGTATCGGACTCACCCCCCTACTGTGCGGTAACATCAAAGGTCTGCAAGACCCATACCGCAACCCCACCACCCAAGAAGGATTTGCTAAACGTTGGGGTCAAAAAGCACACATGGTGACAAGCTTTGCTGATGGGACAAAAATTTCCTTTGAGCAGGCGATTGTCGCTAATGCTACAGGGATGAAAGTTGCCAAGCGGGGGATGCTCGGATACAACTTTACAGGTCATGTGGACGAAATGACCAAAATGTATGATGTTGATTATCTCAAAGAACTGGGCGGTATCGTTGATTATGTAGTTGGTGCCAAACCCAGCCCTGGCGTTTTCGTTTTTGGGACTCACGACGACCCCAAACAGCGTAAATTCCTCGACCTATACAAACTAGGTGAAGGCCCACTTTACAGCTTCTATACACCTTATCACCTCTGCCATTTTGAAGTTCCCTTGTCTGTAGCGCGGGTTGTCTTATTCCAAGATGTTGTTCTTGCGCCCCTCCGAGGCCCCGTCGTCGATGTGATTACCACCGCGAAAATCGACCTGAAAGCTGGGGAAACTCTAGATGGTATTGGTTACTACATGACCTACGGGCAATGTGAAAATTCAGCGATCGTTCAGGAACAAAACCTGCTGCCAATTGGTCTAGCTGAGGGATGTCGTCTGAAGAGAGATATTCCCAGAGATAGAGTCTTAACTTATGATGATGTGGAGTTACCAATAGGCAGACTTTGCGATCAACTACGAGCTGAACAAAACGCTTATTTTGCTGCTGAAAAAACCTTAGCAGCAGTTGGATAAAATATTAGTTTGACGCACATTAGTAGTAGGTATTTATTTGATGTGTGGCTACATGAAGCGTTAATTGTCTAAACAAAAATCAACACCTTTGATTAACCAATTTTCCTCATTACCTGGCAAAGCCCAGGTAATTTGTTCTTTCAGGTAGAGGTTGAAAATCTCCAAAATATAGTACACTAACATATCCACGTTATTCATCAAAAGTTCGTAACGAGAGTTAATAAATACTGGCTGCTTTAACTGCTGGTAAATAGTTAAGTTCTCAAGATACTTGACGATAGCAAAGAATTTGCATAACATGTAAAACTAATGAACAGAGTGCTATATTTATAATCAAAACACTGCCAACTGTCTTGTGCAAAAACATAGGGTGCAAACGAGATTCCAGTAACTGACCGCTTCCCTTTGAGCAGATTTTTCCTGACTGATACGATTAACTCACTGATTGTGATTCGTCACAATGCACGGTTGTGAGTTATCAGGCTGTACGAGCAAAAACTTGAGAAATGTAGTTGTCGATTCACTAGCTCCAATTAAGAACATACCAAGTGTAAATCGTCGTTTCTCGTAGGTTTACGGCAATTTAATGACAAAAGAGACTGAAACGTTGAGTGATGTTGCAATGTCAACAGACGTTTGAGGAATTATAAGAGGTTGTTTTCAAAGTGATTGGCTGTGATTTTAATTACGTTGTTACCCCCCTTAGTCCCCCCTTATAAAGGGGGGAAACAAGAAAAATCCGGTTCCCTCCCCTTTATAAGGGGAGGGTTAGGGTGGGGTAAAAATATTTGATACATCAATCATGACTTTTAAAACATCCTCTAAGATGTTTTGTAGTTTGAGTAAACTCGGTGAGTATATCCATTGAGAAACTTTTGGTTGCATTCATCTGATTTTGAGACGATTTCCTGCTACTCCAATTTGATATTACTTATCTGCTTACATGGGTTCGTAGTCAAAGTTCAAGCTCTAATTCTTAAATAAGAACAGTATTTAAGTCCTGATTACAAACTAGATAATGTGAAAACAACAAGGGAGTAATAGAGTTGAAATAAAATAATTTGGGCATTCACAAATATCATTATTTGCCCATTGATAAAATTCGTAGAGACGTTGCTTTTGCCACGTCTCTATACATCGTACAACCACGCTTTCTTTATTTATGAAAATTGCTCTAGTCCATGATTATTTAACCCAGCGCGGAGGGGCGGAGCGCGTGTTTGAATTACTTTGTAAGCGCTACCCAGAAGCGGACATATTCACTTCTATATATGATCCGCAAAAAACTATTGATATTAGCTCGCGTGTAGTCAAAACTACTTACTTGCAAAAAATTCCCGGCGCAGCCAAGCATTTTCGATTGATGGCGCCCTTTTATTTTCCCGCCTTTCGCGCCCTAGATTTGCAAGAATATGACTTGATTATCAGCAGTAGTACTAGCTTTGCTAAAGCAGTACGAAAACGCCCCAACGCTCGCCACATCTGCTTTTGTCATAACGTCACTCGTTTCTTGTGGGACACACAAACCTATCTGCGGGAGTATGGAGACTATCGATATTTTGCGCCCTTAATCGAAAAAATCTTCCAAGTGATGCGGAACATAGACCTGAAATATGCTCAGGAACCGGATTTGTACATCGCTAACTCCAGCATTGTGGCGCGAAGGATTCAAAATATTTATCGAAAAAATGCGATCGTCGTTAATTATCCTATTGATACCAGTAACTTTGTTTTTTCTGATATCAAAGAGGAATATTACTTAGCGTCAGCGCGGATGATTAGCTACAAGCGTTTAGACATAATTATTGAAGCATTTAATTGGTTAGGGTGGCATTTATTAATATCAGGTGATGGCCCAGAACAAGAAAGATTAAAAGCCAAAGCTTTAGATAATATTGAGTTCTTAGGACATGTGAGTGATAGCCAACGCAAAAACTTATTTTCTAAAGCTAAATCGGTCATCGTCGCCGCTTTAGAAGATTATGGATTAGTTCCAGTAGAAGCGAATGCGAGCGGTACACCAGTCATCGCCTACGGAGCGGGTGGAGTATTAGATACTCAGATACCTCAAAAAACCGGAGTCTTTTTTAAGAGACAAACACCCGAATCTCTGCATACCGCATTACTAGAAGCTCAAGCCATCAATTGGGACTATGCAAATATCCGTAATCACGCAGTGACTAATTTTTCCGAAGCAGCATTTTTTAACAAAGTGGAAGCAATTATTAGCCCAGCTTAGTGAGAGCATCAATGATTTGTGTGATTTGTGAGGCGAAGGATAACAAAAGTGGTTCAAACTAGTATTCATCCCAGTCTAAATCCGGCTCCCGATACAGAAGCGGGTTATGGACAAATGTTTGCGGTATTTTTACGCAGATTTCCTTGGTTCTTACTTGTATTTTTGACTTCCGTTACCTTTGCAGGTTTAATTACAACTAAGACCAAGCCTACCTACAAAAGTACAATGCAGCTGCTGGTAGAGCCTAACTATCAAGTGAAGCCAGGAACAGCTGAAGCAGGAAATCAGTTTACGGAAACTAATATTCAAATCGACGCGGGAACTCAACTGAACTTAATGCAGAGTTCTACGCTGATTCAGAAAGCGGTTGATAAACTCCGGCCAGAATATCCGGATATCACCATAGCTCAAATTAAAGGTGCTTTATCCTTAAATCAAATTAAAACCAAAGAAGATAACGTCGCTACTAAAATTTTCCAAGCGGAATTTACTGGTCACGACCCGGAGAAGACGCAAAAAGTTTTGGCGGCGATTCGAGAAGTGTATGTGGAATACAATAAACAGCAGCAAGATTCACGATTACAAAAAGGTCTGCAAGTAATTAGGGAGCAGTTAAGAAAAGCTAGTGATGAAGTTAATGCTTCCGAAACTAATTTGCAGAGGTTTCAGCGCAATCAGAATCTGATTGATCCGGATTCTCAAGCCAAAGCTTTAGAGACGGCTTTAAATAATATTGAACAAGAAAGACGAACAACGCGATCGCAATACGAAGAAGCCATAGCCCGTCAAAAATCACTACAAGAGCAGCTGAACCGTTCCCCACAAAACGCCCTCGTCGCTTCTCGTTTGAGTCAATCAACTCGCTACCAAGGGTTACTCAACGAAATCCAAAAAACAGAATTGGCTTTGGGACAAGAACGCTTGCGCTTCACCGACGAAACACCAAGCGTGCAAAAACTCAAAGACCAACTCGCAGGACAAAAGGAGTTATTGCAACAAGAAGTAGGTAGGACTCTCGGTGGTGAGTCTAATGACAATGTAGCCTTTGGAGAAACTCTCCTCGAACAAGGACAATTTGGTGAAATTGACCTCAATCTTGCCGGTCAATTAGTAGAAACCCAAACAACTATAGTTGCTCTCACCGCACGCGACCAAACTCTAGCTCAAAAAGAAAGCGAATTACGCTTTGAAATCAAACGTTTTCCACCTTTATTAGCCTATTACAATCGCATCCTCCCACAGTTAAAATTTAGCCGCGAAAGGTTAGAGCAACTGTTGCGAGCAGAGCAACAATTAAGGCAAGAATTATCCAAAGGCGGATTTAATTGGGAAGTTGTCGAAGAACCCCAAAGAGGTTTCTTGTTAGGCCCTAATCTCAAGCAGAACCTGCTCTTGGGTGCAGTGGTGGGATTAATGTTAGGAGGAATTGCGGCTTTTGTTCGTGAAGCTGCTGATGATGCTGTCCACACCACCGCTGAGTTAGAGAAACAAGCCGCATTACCGTTGTTAGGTACAACTCCCAAGTTACCACCAGCCAAGAGCAGAGAATCAATGATCAAGCTACCTTTTGGTAAGCCTGAAGTTTTGGCGCCTTGGACAGTTCAAGTATTGCAATCTCCGCCCCGGTGGGAATCGCTAGATTTGATTTATAAAAACATTGAACTGCTCCATTCAGTGGCTAATTTAAAATCTTTAATGATTACTTCTGCTCTACCTGATGAAAGTAAATCAGCTTTAGCATTAGGACTAGCAATGAGTGCTGCAAGGTTGCACAAAAGGGTACTTTTAATTGATGCGAATTTGCGTGAACCTAGTTTGCACAAACAATTAAATCTTCCCAATGAACAAGGGCTTTCTACTCTCTTGGCTAGTGATGCTACCCTACCGAATCAAATTAGTATTCAATATTCAGGTTCATCCTACATCGACATCATGACTGCAGGCCCCATACCTGCGGATGCGGCTAATCTTCTCAGTTCTCCCCGCATGATGCAGTTGATGGCCACATTTGAGGAGAATTATGATTTAGTTCTTGTAGACGCTTCATCAGTAATTGGTGTAGTTGATGCTATGCTGACTGCTTCGTCTTGTCGCAGTGTGCTTTTGGTAGCCAGTATTGGTAGAGTCACTCGCAGCCAGATTGCTCAAGCTACAGCTATGTTGAGCAAATTAAACCTGATTGGTGTAGTAGCAAATGGAGTATCAAACTCGCAAAGCACATATGTTCCCTATGTGAAACAGCAACGGTTAGCGCTACATCAAGCTATGGAAAAATAGCGCATTGTTATAGCGATTTCTTGAAGCAATGCGACAGATAAATCGGTGTAGAGGCGTTGTTTTTGCTTCGTCTCTACAGGATTTAAATGTATTATATCAAGTTAAATACTAACGATATTTGTAATAAATTAACCGATATTAATAGATTTTATTACAAGTAATCACTTGGGCGTTCAAGAATCAATATTAAAATATTTAAGCGAAAAATCAGAATGAATTTTCAGCAGCTTTAAATACATTTATTCACTTCAGCTTAATAATTTACACTTAAACTTATCAAGTATTTAAAGAGTGAATAAAGAATCAGTTTTATTAATAGTTATTGCTCAAAAATTTTATACCCTAGATTCAGAGCAATAATCTACCAACCTATAAATTCAAAAGCATATGACTATCTCCATAATTCCTAGCCTGGAACATTACTATAACGGGAACGAGCTAAATCAAGAAAATCAGTCCGCTTATTGCACACTCAAGTGGCGACGGGGACAGCTATTAGTCAAGTCAATTAAACAAGTTAATCAGCCTGATATACCTGCTTTGCATGACGAAAAATCTTTAGTAGAGTGTTTAAAACATTCCCCAGTCAGCTTAGTGAGAATTGATCCTAAATTGGGTGAGACGCGACTGAAATTTTGGGCTGTGGCTTGTGAACAAGCTCATAAGCCTATATTTTTATGTATACCTTCTTCTCAGAAAAATTCTCAACCAATCAGCTTAGTTGCATGGTGGTTGAAGCGAATTTTTGATTGGATTTTAGCTTTAGTATTGCTGCTAGTAATGACTCCAGTTATCATAGGATCAATTTTGCTGCTGCGGGTTGATTCACCAGGGTCAAGTTTTTCTCATGAATGGCACGTAGGGGAAAGAGGAAAACTATTCCGCGCTATCAAGTTTCGCACTCACAATATGACTTTCATAGAGCGTTGGCTTTGTAAGCGTAGATTGCACAATTTGCCTCAATTATTAAATGTATTACGCGGTGAGATGAGATTGTTTAGCTCTCATTGCTGGACTTTAGAAGATGCAGTGCGGTTGAGTTTAGTAGCACAAAAGCAGCTAAATGAATTACCTGGAATTAAAAGCGGTTGGGAAATTGATTCAGAGTCGCAGTTGTTCCATTTAGATGGACAAGTGATGTAATGATTTCTAGACTATAGCTAGTTAAATAGTCTAGCGGGGATAATAGCTGAAAAATGTACATGCCAATTTAGCCAAGCTATTATCCTATTTGGAATATGGCAAATAAATAACCGACATCATAGCAGTCTAGACCACACATTTATTGTTAGGAAATATCCATGCATTTGAACTTTTATGAATTACTAAAAAACCTAGTGAAGGCGACTAGCTTTTGGCAAGACAAGTATTTAATATTACGAGAATTTAAGCATTTTCGGAAAATTGCTGTTTTGGCAGTGATTTTTTCTTTTTTAGCTGCGACTTTTGAGGGTGTGAGTATTGGTTTTTTGTTGTCTTTTTTGCAAAGCTTGACCAGTCCTAATGCTGAACCGATGCAGACGGGTATTGAATGGTTTGATATCCATATTTTGGGGATTAAAACATCGGCAATTAGTCGGTTATATCGCGTATCACTGCTAATTTTATTTAGTACTTGGATGCGAGCAACTTTCAATTATTTTGGGACAGTGTATACGGAAATATCTCAACAACATTTGAGCGATCGCCTGCGGAAACAAATTTTTGAAAAGTTACAATCTCTACCATTAAGCTACTTTGCTAAAATTCGTTCTGGCGAATTGATTAATACTATTACCACAGAAATTGAAAGAATTAAACAGGGTTTTAGTGCGGGAGCATTTTTGTTGACTAGAGGAATGACAACTCTTGTCTATTTAATTTCTATGTTTATGCTTTCTTGGCAACTGACTTTGGTGTCAGTCATGTTATTTTCCCTTTTAGGTGTGGGACTATCAAATCTCAATGCGAGAGTACGAGAATCTAGCTTTGGTCTATCAATTGCTAACGGTAATTTTACCTCAACAGCCATAGAATTTATTAATGGAATTAGGACTGTAAATGCTTTCGGTACTCAAGAATTTGAACGGCGGCGCTATTACCAAGCTAGCGATGCAGTGGTGAGCACTTCCACAAAAGTGATATATATTTGGACATTGGTAAGACCAATTGCCGAAGGTGTGGCTACTACAGTTTTGGTAGGGATGATTATTTTATCATTCACTATCTTTGTTGGTAAGGGAGGACTAGAAGTTGCTTCTTTATTAACCTTTTTCTTTGTGTTATTTCGCCTTGTACCCTTTGTGCAAGATATTAATAGCACTAGGTCATTTATTAGCACTCTGCAAGGCTCGGCTGAGAATATCAAAAAGCTTTTAATAACTGATGAAAACAGTTATTTCCAAAATGGAAAAATTAAGTTTTTGGGTTTAAAAAATTCAGTAAATTTAGTCTCTGTTGATTTTGGTTATGATACCAGTAATCTAGTTTTGCATAACATTACATTAACCATCGAAAAAGGCAAAACAACCGCACTAGTGGGAGGTTCTGGCGCTGGGAAAACAACTTTAGCTGATTTAATTCCCCGCTTTTATGATGTGACAGAAGGTAATATTTATATTGATGAAATTGATGTCAAAAAATTTGACATTAATTCGCTCCGCCGCAACATAGCTGTAGTGAGTCAAGATACATTTATTTTCAATACTTCTGTTGCTGAAAATATTGCTTATGGTACACCAGAAGCCAGTGTCAGAGAAATTCATGAAGCTGCGAGACTAGCGAATGCACTGGAATTTATTTTAGAAATGCCTGAAGGTTTTGACACACAATTAGGAGAGAGGGGTGTGAGACTATCAGGAGGACAAAGACAGCGGATTGCGATCGCCCGCGCTTTGTTGCGGAACCCAGAAATTTTGATTTTAGATGAAGCTACCAGCGCCTTAGATTCGGTGACAGAGCGCTTAATTCAAGAGTCTTTAGAACAGATTGCTGTCGGGAGAACCGTAATTGCGATCGCCCACCGACTTTCCACAATTATCAAAGCCGATAAAGTTGTGGTGCTCGAACAGGGACGGATAGTAGAGCAAGGTAAATATCAAGAATTGCTGCAGCTACGCGGTAAATTTTGGGAATATCACCAGATGCAAAATCAATTAGGTCAAGCAAATTAGACCGAAAACATTATTTTATTCTCCAGATTAATCAGGAAAAAACGATGGTTAATATAGGCTACCATACTGCTAAACTACAAGGGCAATTTATCCGCTCAGTTTATACCAAAGCAATCAATCAAATTGTCGATTTTCCTATTAGACAAACTGACAGAGCTAACATCATTGTCTATTCTTTTTCTTGTGAGCGTGACTTGGCTATTCAAGTGGCAAATATTCGCTCATTTATTCGCCATGTGGGTATTCCTCAAACATTCACCGTCATCTCTGATGGTAGTTATTCATTAGCAGCATCCCGTTTATTATGTCGCATTCATCCTTGTGTGGATGTGATTGAATGGAAAGATTTATTACAAGGCGAAATTCCCCAACATGTTTTTGATTATGCACTGCATCATCCTACTCCTTCCATTCGGGCATTTTGGCGAAGATTAGCGGTACTTAGTTCCATGTCCATAGAGCAGCCAATAGTTTACACCGACGCGGATATTTTGTTTTTTCCTGGGGCTAAAGAAATTATTAATCTGTGTAATTCAGAAGATACTTTCGCTTGGTATTTACCTGATTGTCAAGCTTCTCTAGATGAGCGGATTATTTTAGCTGAATCTGAAAAAATAAATCCAGTTAATGCGGGCTTTTTCTTATTGAAAAAACAAGTTGATTGGACAATCCCCTTAGAACGGGTTGCAAAGTTTGTCGATACACCACAATACTTTACAGAGCAAACTGTCGTGCATTTAGCTATGCATAATGCCCAAGCAAAACCACTAGATAGCGATAAATTTATTCTGGAAAATGATGACCAATTTATGTATGGAGATAACTACAATAAGAATCATATTGCTATGAGGCATTATGTCAATGATGTGAGACATAAATTTTGGTTTAATCTGGGTATTTAAGTTTGTTTTCAAGGAAAAATGAGTTATACAGTAGTTGACCAAAAAATGATTCATCACTGCTCCGCTGTTAATCTTAGTGGGGGTGGCGGTATTGAAACTTATATTGCTGCTTTGGTAAATTCTCAGATTCCTGGGGTGAGTAATCAAACTATTACCAACCTCAAAAATGTTGAACAGCATCAGTTTAAATTGCTGCATGTTCATGATTTGAATATGTTAGCGGATATTCGAGAAGAATGCCCGACAATATTCACTCTGCATAATCATTCTAGCTACTGTCCTAGTGGTACAAAATATCTAGGCGCGCAGCAAAAAATCTGCGCTCGCTCGATGCATTTTTTAGGTTGTGCTTGGGGACATTTAGTCGATGGTTGTGGTAGTCGTCAGCCACAAAAAATCCTACAAGATTGGTGGAATGCTGACACTCCTTTGCAAGTATTTAAAAACCTGATAATTCCCATAATTGCTAACAGTGATTATGTTCGTCAGCAAATTATAAATATGGGAATATCTCCCGCAAGAGTGGTAACACTGCGCTGTGGAGTTCAAGAACCTGTAGGTAATTTTGCTCCTTTGAGTCGAGAAATACATCAATCGCAACGCATTTTATTTGCTGGTCGGATTGTCCCTTATAAAGGGGTGGAATTGTTAATTAAAGCAATGCTAAAAACTGACCACCAAGTCCATCTTGATATCGCTGGTGATGGTTGGGATCAGCCGAGAATGGAAAAATTAGCTCAACAGATGGGATTAAGCGATCGCATTACATGGCATGGTTGGTGTAGTGGTGAAAAATTAGAAGCACTTTATCAACAATGCTTTGCGGTAGTTTTTCCTAGTCTCTGGCCTGAACCTGCGGGGCTGGTAACTCTCGAAGCTTATGGGCGTTATCGACCGATAATTGCAACTGCAGTTGGCGGAATTCCTGAACATGTACAAGATAGCGAAACAGGAATTCTGGTGACACCAAATCATACACAACAGTTAGCTGAAGCCATCAATCAACTCGCCCATAACTATCAAAAAAGCCGACTCATGGGCGAAAAAGGTCAGGCTTGGTTTCAGCAAGAATTTACTATTGATGTTCACAGACAACGGCTAGAAAATATTTACGAAAAAACTATTGCTGAGTTTCACAAATGAATAATCAAATCCCCAAAATTGTTGTTATTACTCCTGTTAAAAACGAAGCCTGGATTTTAGAAAGGTTTTTATCTGTTACCAGTCAATTTGCTGATTACATCATCATCGCCGATCAAAATTCCACTGATGAAAGTCAGGCTATTTGTAAAAATTATCCTCAAGTGATTCTGATTGAAAATAAATCTGAGAAATTTAACGAAGCCGATCGACAATTATTATTAATAAAAACTGCTAGAGAATTAATATCTGAACACAAAATTATCCTGGCTTTAGATGCTGATGAAATTCTCGCTGCTAACGCCATGAAAACCCAAAGTTGGCGAACCATGCTCACAGCCAAACCAGGGACCATTTTATATTTTGAAAAGCCAGATTTATTTGACACCACCCATCAATGTATTAGGACTGGAATTCTTACGCCTCTTGGCTATGTTGATGATGGCGCTCCTCATCAACCAAAATCTATCCATAGTGTGAGAATTCCTACGCCTGAATATGCTAGAAAACTGCATATCCATGATATAAAAATTCTGCATTATGGTTTAACTCGCTTGGATGCTCACGCTGCTAAACTACGAATGTATAGCGTGATTGAAAATGTTTTGGGCGTGGGAAATGCAATTGGTAGGCGTTCTCGCTATCCAGCAAAACCAAATTATTTACAGCTTGGTGCTGTAGAAAATGCTCCTCATGAATGGTTTTTTGATTGGGAGCAACAAGGAATTGATATGCATACAATTATCAAGCAAAAATATTATCCTTATGATTTGGAAATTCTCCATTATTTTCATAAATATGGTGTGAATCGCTTTATAACTGAAGATATTTGGAATTTTGATTGGGAAGCTTGTCGCCAATATGCTAAATCCCAGGGAATGAGCAATATACCTGATGAGAAAATTCCCCAGACATCTAAATTTTTGCAGATGGCAAATAAGCTGACAACTAAATTATATAGTCACACTAGAACGTTGTTGAATTAATAGTAATGAAAGGGAACAGGGAACAGTGATAACCAAGCCGCTTACAAGGAGCGAGATTTTAAACCTTTATTTGTTTGTAAATAATGATGAATGACGAGCAAAAATTAAATCAATCTCTAGTCAGTGTAATTATCCCCACCTATAATCGACCAGAGTATCTTCAACAAGCGATCGCTAGTGCTGTTAACCAAACATATCAAAATATTGAGATTATTGTTTCTGACAATTGCAGCACAGATAATACTCAAGAAATAGTGGAATCTTTCGCTGATTTTCGCATCAAGTTTTGGCGACAACCACGCAACCTGGGGATGTTTGCTAATCAGATGGAAGCCTTGAAAATGGCACAAGGAAAATATGTTGCTAGCCTCCATGATGATGATATGTGGAATCAGGATTTTCTCGCCAAACTTGTCCCAAATCTAGAAGCAAATCCCCAATTAATTCTAGCTTTTTGTGACCAATATATTATCGATACTCAATCCCAAATAAATTACCCAGAAACTGAAAAAAATACCCGCGCTTTTAAGCGAGATCAACTTAAGCCAGGAGTTCATCAAAACTTCTGCAAAATAGGTTTAATAGATAAAAGTATCCCCACCGCAGCAGCTTGTATAATTCGTAATCATCTCATCGATTGGGATAAAATTCCCGCTGAAGTTGGGGGAATGTGGGACTTATATTTAACCTATCTTTGCTGTATATCAGGTTATGAAGCTTATTATTATCCAGAAAAATTAACGCAATATCGCACCCATGAGCAAACTGAAACTATGCTGGAGGGGAGACGAAACAGCCTAAAAAGCTTGGTGTATAAGATGGGTAGCGTTTTGTGATAGAAAAAGGTAGGTCTAGTTTTGTCAATAAGACCTACTTAATGATAATGTTAGCTATATTGTACCAAAAGCACTTAAAAAGTCAATTGAGTTTAGCAGAATATCTGTTGCTAAAAATTTTGATACATCTGTTGCAGTCAATCAAAGAAGTAACTTTAGAAAAATTAGCGAATGCGCTACCTTTGGGAATTAAATTTGAAAGCAGAAGAAAAAGAATACAAAGATTTTTATCATTACCAAATCTCACAATTGAAAAAGTTTGGTTGCCAATTATTCAAGAACTAATAGCAAACTACTTCCAGAATGAAAAAATTATTTATATAGCAATTGATAGGACTAATTGGAGTCGGATAAACTTATTAATGGTCAGCGTGATTTGGGATAAAAGAGCCATACCAATATATTTTAGTTTGCTGCCCAAATTAGGTAGTAGTAATCTCACGGAACAGCAGAAAATATTATCGCCAGTTATAGCAATATTGAAAGATTATAAAATCTGTGTGTTGGGGGATAGAGAATTTTGCTCGGTAAAACTAGCAAAGTACCTTCAGAGCAAGGATGTATATTTTTGTTTGCGATTGAAAAAGAATGAATTTGTAGAAATTAAACAAGATATGTTTATGGAGTTAAGCAGTTTAGGATTAACTCCTGGAGTATCTTTTTTTATCAAGGGAGTTAAGGTAACAAAGACTCAGGGTTTTATCAGTTTTAATGTGGCTGGTAAGTGGCAACGTAAAATTAACGGAGTAGCACCCAAAGAAGCATGGTTTATTTTAACAAATTTTGACACCCTAGAGTCAGCAATTGCTGCTTACAAAAAGCGATTTGATATTGAAGAAATGTTTAGAGATTTCAAAACAGGTGGCTATAACTTAGAAAACACTAATGTTCAAGGTGAACGTTTTATTTCTCTAGTTTTGTTGATAGCGATCGCTTACACCTCTGCAACAATTAATGGTCAACTTATTAAACGCAAAGGAATCCAAAAATATATAGCTCGGATTAAAGAAAGGAGTCGTTCTCAACGGAGACACAGTAGTTTTTATATCGGCTTATATGGTCAAACATGGGTACATTTCAAGGATAGCTGTATTGATTTAGTCACACAATTAATGAGAATTAATCGTAATAAGTGGAAGCATTATCAACAAGGTTTAAGAGCCATGAAGCTTATTGAATCTATATTGTAGCTTATTTCGTCTCCCCTTCAGGAAACTATGCTCAGTGGTGGTAGAGATGCACAGGCGAAAATTCGTAAAGCTAAAAACGAATTATTTTGCTATCAAATCTTCAGAGAAAATCCTCATCTCCAAGAATTTCAGCAGCACTTTTATCGTCAATGGTTAGAAGCAAATACCACCCTAGGAATAGGCTTACTGCGGAGTGGACAAATAACTGCAGCCCGTCCTTATCTCTGGCGCGCATTAACTCAACAAAAATTCAATCTCCGCACCATAGCAGCATTAATTCTCAGCTTCATTCCCCAACCATTAGCTAAACAATTGCTACGCACTGACTCCTCTGCGTGAGAGAAAAAATTATATTTAAAAACCCCAAATAACTTATGAAACTCTGTATAGTAACCCATAGAATTAAAAAAGGTGATGGACAAGGAAGAGTAAACTACGAAGTTGTGAAAGAAGTAATTCGCCGAGGACATCAACTAACATTATTAGCCACTGAAGTAGCCCCAGAAGTTACAGAGTGTCCGCTAGTTAGTTGGGTGAAAATTTCCACAGAAAATCTTCCCTTGGAACTGATGCGGAATTTTGTTTTCGCTAAAAAAAGCGCAAATTGGTTACACAAAAACCGTGCTGATATTGATTTTCTTAAAGTCAATGGTGCAATTACTACGACTTGTGCAGATGTCAATGCAGTGCATTTTGTCCACAGTTCATGGTTGCGATCGCCTGCTCACATTTCCCGTACCCGGCGCGATATTTATGGTTTTTACCAATGGCTGTATACAGCATTAAACGCCTACTGGGAAAAATACGCTTTTCAAAAAGCGCGAGTTGTGGTAGCAGTATCAGAAAAAGTCGCCCAGGAACTAGTTAATATCGGCGTTCAGCGCGATCGCATTCGCGTGATTGTCAACGGCGTAGACTTGGTAGAATTTTCACCGGGAATTAGCGATCGCCAAAAATTAGGTCTACCCGCAGATGTAACTTTAGCACTTTTTGCTGGCGACATCCGTACATCCCGGAAGAATTTAGATACAGTTCTCCAAGCTTTGGTACAAGTTCCCGATTTACATCTGGCGGTTGTCGGTGGGATTACAGATAGCCCTTTTCCAAAGTTAGCAGCCTCTTTAGGATTAAGCGATCGCGTGCATTTTCTCGGTTATCGACGCGATATCGCCGAGATTATGCGGAGTGCAGATGTATTCGTTTTTCCTTCTCGTTACGAAGCCTGCACTTTGGTATTATTAGAAGCTCTCGCCTCTGGATTACCCGTAATTACCGCCACCACCACTGGGGGTGCAGAATTAGTCACACCTGAGTGTGGATTGGTTTTGCCCAATTCTGATGATATTGCGGCTCTAGCAGACGCCATGAAATTGATAGTGACTGATTATACTTTAAGACAAACAATGGCCAAAGCAGCCAGAGCGATCGCTGAACAACACAGCTGGGCGACTATGGCGCAAACCTATGTAGATATCTTTGAAGAGTTAAACGAGCATGAAGAACACAGTTCTAATACCCACCTATCGCCGTCCGCAGGATCTGTCACGCTGCCTTTTGGCGCTGCAGGTGCAAACTAAACCAGTTGATCAAATAATAGTGGTTATCCGCGATACAGACAAGGAAACTTGGCAATTTCTCGCAGAATTCCCCGCCCACAACCTACCCATCCAGACACTCACCGTCACATCACCAGGGGTGGTAGCAGCGCTCAACACCGGACTAGCAGCGGTAACAGGCGACATAGTTTCCATTACCGATGACGATGCGGCGCCCCACCCAGACTGGATAGAAAAGCTGAATACTCACTTTATGGCTGATAGTTGCATTGGCGCCGTTGGCGGTCGTGATTGGGTACACCAAAATAATAAACTAGAAGATGGTTCCCAGGCGATCGTGGGAAAGTTGCAATGGTTTGGGCGCGTGATCGGAAATCATCATTTAGGAGTCGGACAAGCCCGCGAAGTTGATGTCCTCAAAGGCGTCAATATGAGTTTTCGACAAATAGCAATCAAACAAATGCACTTCGATCAAAGAATGCGAGGAACTGGCGCCCAAGTACACTTTGAAATGGCATTTACCCTAGCTCTAAAACGAGTCGGTTGGAAGATAATTTACGACCCGCAAGTAGCAGTAAATCACTATCCAGCCCAACGTTTTGATGAAGATCAGCGCCATAATTTTAATGAGATTGCCTTTATAAATTTAGTCCATAATGAAACACTAGCTCTATTAAATTATCTCTCACCTCTGCGACAATTTATATTTTTATTTTGGGCAATTTTAGTTGGTACAAGAGATAGTTTAGGTTTTATTCAATGGCTCAGACTTTTACCCAGCCAAGGTCAATTAGCAGGTAAAAAGTGGTTAGCATCTTTACGTGGACGTTGGCAAGGATGGCAAACATATCAACAATGTAGAATAGAACCTTAGAGAATATAGTCAATATGTAGAGACGCAAAATTTTGCGTCTCCATCAATTATTTACATCCCCCGATTTAAAAGTGACAGCAAAACAAATACTTTTTAATAGTTTCCTTCAAGAAAATTTTTCTCCCCAAGAACGAGCCGCCCAAGCTTGGACGGTAATCTTGAGCTTTATATTCCTAATTATAGGCTGCTATTTTGCTGGTGCTGGCGCTATTTTGCGCCTAGCTTATCCAGTAATGACACTGCTGGTCGGGTTATTTCTTTATTTACGACAACCCATTTTTTATATCAGTTTTACTTGGTGGATTTGGTTTCTCACGCCGTTACTTTGTCGCTTAATTGACTATAGATTTGGTTGGGACGCCACCCGTCAAATGCTGATAGCACCCTATTTAGTTGTATTCGTTACCATAGCTACTTTCATTAAATATCTTCCTAGCGCCATAAGTCAGGGAGGATTACCATTTGTTTTAGCGGCTGCAGGGGTGTTTTATGGTTTTTTGATTGGTCTAGTTTATAATGCACCAATCCCTGTAGCACGGGGTTTTTTAGATTGGTTGAGTCCGATTATTTTTGCCTTTCATTTATATACAAACTGGCGGGATTATCCCAGCTATCGCGAGAATATCCAGCGGACATTTCTCTGGTGTATATTAATCACGGGAGCTTATGGTATTTATCAATTTGTGGTAGCTCCTGAATGGGATAGATTTTGGCTAATTGAATCAAAAATGTTTACTAGTTCTGGCGACCCAGTACCTTTTGGGATGCGTGTGTGGAGCACTATGCACTCAGTTGGGCCGTTTGCTTCTGTGATGCAAACTGGTCTGTTGTTATTATTTACTAGTTCTGGTCCTTTAATTTTTCCAGCGTCGGCTGTTGGTTATTTGTCGTTTTTATTAACACAAGCGCGGACTAACTGGGGAGGTTGGTTATTAGGAATAGTCATGATTATGGGTTCAGTTAAGCCGCGAATTCAAATGCGCTTAATTACCATAATTTTAGTGATGGCGATGTGTATTGTGCCATTAACAACTATTGAGCCGATATCAAAAGTGGTGACTGAGCGGTTTGAAACTTTTGGTAATCTGCAAGAAGATACTAGCTTTAAAGACCGCTCTGGTAGCTATGATCGCAACCTCAGTTTAGCGCTTTCTAATGTGATGGGTAACGGGTTAGGAAATATTTGGAAGGTTAATGAAAAAACGGGTCAAATAGAAGTTGTGGTGATTGACAGCGGTATTTTAGATATGTTTTTCACCTTGGGTTGGTTGGGCGCTATTCCTTATGTGGGTGGCTTAATTTTGATATTAGTAAATGTTAGTAAATATAATGAGGCTCGATTTGATAGCTTTGTCAGTGCAGCCCGCGCTATCGGCATAACTTCTTGCACTCAGTTAATTATTAGTAGTGGGATGTTGAGTGTAGCGGGAATGATTCTTTGGGGATTTTTAGCTATGACTATGGCTGCACATAAATATTATCAGCATCAAGGAATTAAGTAGGTTGGGGAGGTGTGGGGAGATGGGGAGATGGGGAGATGGGGAGGTGGGGGAAGCTTTGGGTTCTGAGCACGATGTTTTACAGAGGCGATCGCACTTTCCAAACTGTATGAAGATACGCCTAATTACTTTGAGACATAGCGAACTATCTTTAAAAACCTCAGCGTACCTCTGTCTTGAAAAGTTTGCTCAACGGGGGGAACCCCCCTTCGGGTTCACCACTTTGCTTATGCCGGGAAACCCGTCCACCGCAAGTGGTTCACCGCACGCAACTTTTCGCTGCGTTAAAAAAAAATTAGTATTTGGCGCAGCCTCACAAAGAGCGTAAATTCTTTTGATTAAACTTGAATCGCTCCCAATGCTTTGAGGCTCATTTTTTGTCCTTCAGAAATCCCCGTCACCCCAGTAATATCGATGCCTTCGTAGGGAAAATGCCTACTTAAGGTTTGCACAGTTTCACCTATTTGTACATCCCAAATTTGAATCGGTTGTTCTAGAAAAGCGATCGCCAATCTCGTAGGATGCGTTAGCGTCAGCGTAACGCATCCTACAAGTGGTTTTGTGATCACCGTTTGGGTGGAGTAGGGGTCAAGCAATTTTGCAATTAACAGTATGAGTGCGATCGCTGATTTCAATTACTTGCAAAGAAATTTAGCTATTACCCTCATTAAAAGTCGGGCACAATTAGCACATTTGCTTGTAGCAGCACCCTTCGTTCTTCCACACGTTCCGGACGATTCATCTGTAACAATCGCACCGTCACCCGTGCGATCGCAGTCAACGGGAGAATTTCACCATCTTTTAACTGAAAATGGTCGCACCAATGATCGTAACGAGGCTGATACAACCTGACAATTTCTCCATTGCTTGGATCGATAGATGTCAGGTCGCTGCCCTTATACTTATTGGAAATCGTACAGGCTAGTGCCAAATTAGTTTCGTCTGTTTGTCCGCCATGCTTTTGGGCAATTACATGATCGACTTCATGAGGCGCAAGAACCGCAATTTCAGGCATTAAGCAATACTCACAAGCACGATTAGCGCGTTCGCAAACTAAGCGTCTGAGCGCCGCAGATATATATGTCTTGGTCATCCTTTACAATGCCTTGAGATTGAGCAATGCTTTTGCCTTAGCCATCCGCACTAAATGTTCAACATATTCATATTGTTGCCAAGCTTGTTCTTCTTGGGTCGTTAATCCGACCTTCCTATTTTTTTCCAACAAACTGGCGATTTGCTGTTGTAACGCCTCAGACGGCTGCAATGCCAAAATTTCTTCTGAAGAGGGAAGATTTGCCAAAAACTCTAACACTTCTGCTAACCCAGAAAAACCAGATTGACCAATTGCGTTCCATTCTCGCAATCCTAATTCTAAAATCTGGGGCAACTGGTCTTGTAGTGGACTCAGCCGAAGTGCCAATTCATCGGGAATGTCAACTCTAATCTGCATGATATGGCGTTCAGGGCTTGTAGAAGATACTCCTGATCTTAGCCCATCTCACTGTTTCTCTGGGTTAAATTGGTGAAAGCGATCGCGCAGAGCGCCCGCTTCGCGATCGCCGTTTGGGTGGCGTAGGGGTCGAGCAGTTTTGTTATTAAACAGAATACATCCGCCAGTCACACAGAATTCTCCAATTGAATTCTGTGTGACTGGCGGATGAATAATCGGGTTTAAGACCCCCGCTAAATCTTCTCCCAAAGGGAGACGCACTCGCGTTCGATTTAGCGGTCTACAATCAGTGGCGGGTCTCTCTTACAAAGTTCTGATGCCTGTCTTGAAAAGTGACGCTCCTGCGTCGCTAACGCTTCGCTAACAGAGCGGCGGAAGCCGCCGCTCCGACTTTTCGCTGCGGCAAGCCGCAAAGCGTCTACGGAGGAGACCTCCGCTCAGACTTTGCGCTGAATCCCCGACTGATTGATTCTGAATTCTGAATTCTGAATTCTGGATTCTTCTTCAATAAAAGTATGATTGGCGATCGCTTTGCCAATTTTTTTCAGCCATCAAACTGGAAATGCCCAATCGCCTGTTTTACGTTTTTTGTCTGATGCAGATGAAAGTGCTGTTCTAGCATGGATTGCTAATGAAACCGCAGCAGAGAAAGCACCATACTGTTATCGGCAAAGCTATGGTCGAGGAGTTGGTACAGTTGTAACCGAGGCAGGGGCTAATCGCGTCCAAATTATAGATGCGATGATTCCGCACCATCAGGGAGCAGTGAAAATGGCGAATGTTGCACAGCAGAAATCGAAACGCCGGACACGGAATTGATGGTTGCTACAGCGACACCACAACCATGACTAAAAATACGACGTTGCATGAATGCGGAATGAATTGGCGGTTGAAACTATTAAAAATGCGTTCCCAATTAGGTGAGATTATCTCATGATATGGCTAACGCCAAGCTGCGCTAACAGCAACGCTAAAAATACTACACCCCTTCTAGAAAATAGCAGAGTGGTGAAAATGGTCTTGTAAAGACTATTTTCCAGCTTTGATAAATATGCCCCCTCCCCCCATTAGTGTTAAAGTATTACTATAAAAGACTTTTATAACTATGCCCCTTGATAAATGAATACCTTGACATTTTTCCGCAGCTTGAGAAATCCAATATTTGCAAGGCTGTACACTGCTCAAACCACTAGTTTATTGGGTGATGCGCTTACTTGGGTGGGTTTAGCACTTCTGGCCTTTGAGTTAGCTGGAAAGAATGCGGCGGTTTTGCTTTCAGTAGCTTTAACTCTGCGTGTCACTGCTTTTGTGTTGCTGTCTCCCCTTGCAGGTGCGATCGCAGACCGTCTTGATCGTAAAAAAATCATGGTTGTTACCCACACATTCAGAATGTTAATTGTGGGTCTGTTGCCTTTTGTAACGCAGATTTGGCAAGTTTACATATTGATATTTGCGCTGAACGTTTTTAATGCTTTTTTCACCCCAACTTACCAAGCCACAATTCCATTAGTGACGGGTGAGAATGACTATCCACAAGCCATTGCTCTTTCGGCCGCTACTTATCAATTACTTGGTGTACTTGGCCCTGGTATTGCTGGAAGTGTCGCCGCCTTCATCGGTGCAAGACAAGTTTTCTTTTTGGATGCTCTCAGTTTTGCGATCGCGGCAGTCTTAATCTTCACTCTACCTGGTCAGCTCGTCGTTGCACAAAGTCAACAGCCTTCCAGAACAACACGCCGAACATGGGGAGACATTAAAGACGGTACAACTCGCTTGCTTACAGATGCACCTATTCGTTACGCGCTAGCAATGCAGTTAGTCGCCTCAATTGCCGGAGCGCAAATCTTAGTCAATACTGTTGGCTATGTCCAAGGTACACTTAAGTTTGGAGAAGTGCAGTACGGCTGGGTGATGGCAGCTTTTGGGATTGGTGCAACCCTGTGTGCAGTTATTGTTGGTACGTTCAATAGAAGTTTGCCGCGTACAACGTTTGTTTTGATTGGTGCAACTTTGATCACCTTGGCTTTATTGCCTGCTAACTACGCAAATTTGACACCATTGATGCTTTTATGGGTGGTGGCGGGTGCAGGGCAAAGTTTAGTGAATTTACCCACCCAGACATTAATTGCAGACCGCATCCCATCTGGTGTACAAGGGCGAGTTTATGGCGCACACTTTGCCTGGAGTCATCTTTGGTGGGCAATCTCATACCCTCTTGCCGGTTGGTTGGGAAGTAACTTTGCTGAACGTGAGTTTCTTTACGGTAGCTTAGTAGGCTTGATGCTGCTAGTGGTAGTGCAAATTACCCTTTCACCTCAACTGCATGAACACGAACATCTCCACTATCCTAGTGTGCATGAACATAAACACATCCACGATGAACACCATCAGCATGATCACGATGAGGGGATGGCTATAGGCGAATCTCACAACCATCTTCACGAACACACGACGATTCTCTATCACACTCACCCTCACACTAGGGACATTCACCATCGCCATAGTCATTGAACTGTTGTTGATAATCTTTGCTAAAGAGATTATTTGATAATGGCAGCTTTCAACTACCTCACCAGGACTTACGCACTGAGGCTATCCTTTGAGGCTGGGTGAGGGTATAAGGGTTTTGAACACCAATACCCTTACACCCCCATACCCCTGCACCCTTACTCAAACCCTTGATTTTTCGTATTACTACGTAAGTCCTACTCACAACACTGACGATAACGTTGTTCGAGTTCTTCAACCTTCATGTGAGGTTGAATTTTTACAAGTTTCGGCATTGGCGATCGCACCTGGTAAACGCACACTTAGTTTATTAAACACTCTGAACTCATTAACTTCTTAGTAATCGCAATCCGCTCAACGTCACTAAAACTGTAGAGCCTTCATGTCCCAAAACACCAAGTGGCAGAGTCATATTGCCAGCAAAGTTGAGAGTTAGCAAAATTACCACAAAACTGAGGGCAAAAACAATATTTTGTTTGACAATGCTTTGAGAGCGACGACCCAGACGAATTGCGTGTTCTAATCGCTCCAATCGATCGGCCATTAATACAATATCTGCGGTTTCTAGTGCTACATCACTGCCTGCGGCTCCCATCGCAATTCCGACCGATGCCTGGGCTAAGGCGGGTGCATCATTGATACCATCCCCAACCATTGCTACAGTTTGGTATTGCTTTTGCAACTGTTGAATCACACCGACTTTATCTTCTGGCAAGAGTTCTGCGTAAACTTGGTCTACCCCAACCTGTTGAGCAATGCTGTGAGCAGTGCGCGAGTTATCCCCTGTCAGCATGACAATCCGTTCAATTCCCAGACGTTTCAACCGAGCGATCGCTTGGGCTGCCGAAGGTCGCACGGTATCGGCAACGGCAATGATGCCTAGAACCTCTCCCGCATAGGCAACCCATACTACTGTTTTTCCTTCTGCTTCCCACTGCTGGCTTTGCTCAGTCAATGCTCTTGAAACAAGCTCCGCTTGTGCCTGGACAAAAGTAGCTTTTCCAACCACTGCTATCTGATGATCAATTTTTCCAGTAATTCCTCGCCCGGCTTGCGCTTGACCGTTGACCGCTTCCACCCAGGTCAGATTCTGTTGACGAGCAGCCTGAACGATCGCTTCACCAATGGGATGCTCAGACAAACTCTCCAACGCCGCAGCCACTTGAAGCAGTTGGTCAGTGGATTGCTGGGTTGCCATAACATCAACCACCATGAGCTTACCCATTGTCAGCGTTCCGGTTTTATCAAAGGCGATCGCCCTCACTTGCCCGATCCGTTCCAATTGCGCCCCATTTTTGAACAAAATTCCATGCCGCGCCCCATTGGCAATCCCCGATAGCAGAGTTGGCATAATAGATGCCATCAGCGCACAGGGCGAAGCAACGACAAGAAAAATTAAGGCCCGATAAATCGTATCTTCCCAGTTCCAGCCCAATAGGAAAGGAGGCAAAGTTCCTAGCAAGATACCTGCAATGACAATAACCTTCGCATAGCCTCGCTCAAATCGTTCAATAAACTGCTGAGAAGGCGGCGCTTCATTTTGGGCTTGCTGAACGAGACGGATGACTCGCTGAATCAAGCTACTTTCGGGCGGTTGATGAATCTTGAGCCGCAGCGCACCACTGCCATTGATCGTGCCTGCAAAAACTTCATCACCAACGGTTTTCTCTACAGGAATCGATTCTCCTGTGATTGAAGCCTGGTTCAACGTACTGAATCCTTCCATCACCAAACCATCGGTCGGCACTAATTCTCCCGGTTTGACCAAGACTTGATCGCCTATCTTTAGCTCAGAAATCGGTATAGTTTGTTCCTGCCCGTTCCGCATCACTCGCGCTGTATCGGTGGTTAAACTCATCAACCCCTGAATACTCCGCTCCGTTCGCTGCATGGCATATCCTTCAAGTGCGCCACTAATCGCAAAAATCAGGATGAGGACAGCACCATCCACAATCATGTAATATTCCCGCCGCCATAGCCCCAGACCTGCGGCTCCCAGGGCTGCCACAATCATCAGCAAGTCTACATCGAGTTCTTTTTCTTTAAATAGGGTTGTCAAGCCTTCACGCGCACTCTCAAACCCACCAATCACGTAAGCAGCGGTCAGAATGAAGAGGGCGGCTCCAATCCAGCCAAAGTTGAGCATTTGCCAGCCCAGGAAAACCAGAACTGCACAAGAGATCGCCGCGACTGCATCGGGGTGTTCCTTCAGGGGGTTGAGAAAGCGAAGGCGGAAAGGGGAAGCAGAAACCATTTCTGAAAACGTCCAAATTGATATCCTTCCACCTTACACATTGACATTGGTGTCAATGTCAATGTTTCGAGTAAACTAAGAGCATGAAGACTGAACATCTGACGATTAAAGAATTGACGGATACGGTTGGGGGTGGCGTTACCCCTCGGATGGTGCGGCACTATCATATGCTAGGGTTGCTACCACCCGTAAAACGTTCAGAAGGCAACTACCGCCTTTACACCCAGCAAGATGTACAACGGCTGCAACGGGTAATAGCACTGAAACAACAAGGGTTTCAGTTGTCCCATATTCGCCAGCTATTAGACAGCCATTCAGAGGAAACGATTGATCCGACTTTGATGGCTCAATTGCAGCAGCAATATCGTTCCGTTATTCAGCAGATTACCCGGTTGCGCCAAACCGCATCCGCATTGGAGGGATTGCTGGGGCAAGATCGTGATTGTCAGATTACGCAAGCCGAAGCTCTGGCACAACTAAAGCAATTGGAAGTTGATGCTCAGGAGGGTTTGGGTAAGCTAGATCAACTTTGGATAAACTTGGATGCGGAGACAACCACCCACCCCGAAGCGTTTCAAGAATCTTTGCAGCGGCTGCTCCCCGATTTATCTCACTATTCTGAAATCACGGTACATTTGTTGCATCAACTTGTGCTGGCGTGTGGAGATGTCAGCTTAGTCAATTTCGTTCAATTGAGTCGAGATGCGATCTCTGCTGCATGGGATGCGCTCAAATTCGGGTGTTCTGTAGTGACAGATGTGCCAGCCGTAGCTGCCACGTTGGATCACACGCGGTTGGCTCATTTAGGATGTCCCGTTGAAGCACTGATTGATGATCCTCACATCACAGGGGCAAGTGAGGCAGAACAGGCATTTTGGGATCATCACCTCTGGCAGAAACGACTACAACAAATTCCAAAGGGGTGTGTACTCGTGATTGGATACGCCCCTTCGGTACTGCTCACTACCTGTCAGTTGATTGAGCAGCAGCAAATTCAACCAGCTTTTGTAATTGGAATGCCGATCGGATTTAGTCATGCCCCAGCAGCAAAGCGACGATTAATGGAAACACAAATTCCTTACATCACGATTCAAGGCAGTCTCGGTGGTGGACTTTTAGCTGCGATGACGTTAAACGCATTGGTTGAAACATTGATTGAAAAGCCAGATTGCCACTGCTATCTCACTCGTCCGTAGTATCAGAAAAATTTAGTATGAACAACAGAAATCATCCAATCATCTCCTCAAACCAATGAACATAAATAACACAACAGTTGGAGCAACTGCAAGCACTGCGGCAACCGTAAAAATTGCTCCAAATTGAGGTTTCTCGAAGTCGATAGAATTTCATTCTGATTTCATCGTCAAGTGTGATGATAATAAATGCAATTAATTGTGATTTAACAATTACAGCTTTCTCTTAGCACCGAATTGCCAGTCATCAACTCAAAGGTAACAGCAGTGACAACAAAAACTTTTCAAACCATCCCTCGTAATGTTTGGGTTTTGGGATTTGTCAGCTTGTTAACTGATATTAGTTCTGAGATGATTCATTCGGTGTTGCCGTTATTTTTAGTTTCGGCATTAGGAGCAAATTTGCTAACAGTTGGGTGGATTGAGGGAATTGCAGAATCAACTGCTTCTGTACTGAAAGTTTTTTCAGGAGCCTTAAGTGATTATTTAGGACAGCGTAAGAAATTAGCTGTTGTTGGTTATGGATTATCTACCTTAGTTAAACCCCTGTTCGCATTGGCAACAAGTCCTGCTTGGGTATTGATGGCTCGTTTTGGCGTTAGCGAAGCTCCTCCGTTAGGAGGCTCGCGTTGGTAAGGGAATTCGTGTAGCTCCCCGCGATGCAATAGTAGCAGATGTTACCGATAGCGCTAATCGTGGAGCCGCCTATGGTTTGCGGCAATCTTTAGACACCATCGGCGCATTTACTGGGCCACTACTTGCATTCATATTGATGTCTTTTTCAGGACAGAACTTTCGTCTAGTTTTCTGGTTAGCGCTGCTTCCCGGTATTTTAGCAGTAGCCCTTTTGGCAAATGGCGTGCGCGAAACTGACAATAGAAATAATCAAAGGCAGAATAATCCTCTACATTGGTCTGCTTTGCAAAGTTTGGGTAAAAGCTACTGGGTGCTAGTTGCGGTTGCACTACTATTTAATCTCGGTAACTCTAGCGATGCTTTTCTATTGCTGCAAGCACAGCAAGCTGGAGTATCCACCTCACTAGTACCACTCACCCTAGTTGTAATGAATATAGCTTACTCTCTCAGTGCTTATCCAGTAGGATTGCTATCTGACCGCATTGGTAGATTGGGGCTGCTAGTGGGTGGATATTGTGTGTATGCTTTAGCATATCTGGGTTTTGCATTTGTTGATGCTCCTTGGCAGGTGTGGGGACTGTTTGGGCTGTATGGGCTGCATCAGGGCATGAGTCAGGGCATATTGTTAGCACTGGTAGCAGATAGAGTTCCGTCTCATCTGCGGGGTACTGCTTTTGGGTTAGTTAATTTGGCTACTGGTGTAGCGCTCTTACCAGCCAGCCTGTTAGGAGGTGTTTTGTGGCAAACAATCAGTCCAAAAGCAACTTTCATCGCTGGAAGTATTTTCGCTTTGAGTGCGATCGCATTACTGCTGATATTTGAAGGCGAAAGACGGAAATCAGTAGGTAGAGATTAAAAATCTTCATTGCCAGCCATATCTTTTCAAGTTCTTGACTTTTTCTCCCTACGATGAGCCTGCAAGTTCAGACAACATACGGTAGTCCAGCAGCAAGTAGGAGCAATAATGAACAAAGTTGCAAAAGTCACAATTTTCTTTTGGATTATGAAGATCATTGCCACGACGCTGGGCGAGACGGCAGGTGACTTCATCTCAATGTCTCTGGGGCTTGGGTATTACGTAGCCTTTGCCGTAACTTTTGCCATTCTGGCTATTCTTCTGTTTTTTCAAATTCAATCGGACAGATATCGTCCAGCCCTTTACTGGGTGGCCATCATCGCAACAACCACAGCAGGAACTGAAGTTTCAGACCTGATGGATCGATCGCTTGGGCTAGGCTACGCAATGGGATCGCTGATCTTGGTAGCCTGTCTGTTGAGCGTTCTTGCCATCTGGTATTACCGGGATCGAGATTTGAGTGTTTATCCAATCGTGAGGAAAGACGCAGAGACAACGTATTGGCTGGCGATTGTGTTCTCCAACAGTTTGGGAACAGCCTTTGGTGATTTTCTGACAAGCAACTTAGGACTGAGCTATATCCAGGGCGCATTCGTGACAGCCAGCGTCATTGGTGTTGTCATCGCCCTTCACTACGTAACAAAGTTGAGCGATATTCTCCTATTCTGGCTCGCGTTCATCTTCACGCGCCCCTTCGGAGCCACCTTCGGAGATTTTCTGACCAAACCAGTCAAAGATGGCGGTCTATCACTGCCAAGGGGCTATGCTTCAGCGATCGCTTTTATCCTGCTGGCAGTTGTCCTCTTCTTTTCCGTGCGAAATGATAAAAAAGTGCGTTACCCAATTGAGTGATGCGTTTAAGCAGATAGATGACTATTTTTTGTTAAATACAAAATAAATAGTATAGAAATATGAGAATTTTAATAGTTGAAGATGACGATCGCATCGCTAAACCCTTAGCTGAAGATTTAAAACATCAACATCATGCTGTTGATATTGCTGGTGATGGAATTGAAGGTTGGGAATACGCCCAAGCAGGTAATTATGATTTAATTTTATTAGATTTAATGTTGCCGCGCTTAGATGGAATCACTCTCTGTAAACGGCTACGTGCTTCTAATTGTAACGCTTTTATTCTGATGTTGACAGCACGAGATACAACCCCAGATAAAATAATTGGACTTGATGCTGGTGCAGATGATTATTTAGTTAAACCATTTGAACTAGAAGAATTAGCAGCACGAATTCGAGCTTTATCTCGAAGGAGTCCAGAAACTCGCCAATTAATTTTAATTCATGGTGAGCTACAACTAGACCCTAGTAATTGTCATGTCACTTATGCAGATAAGCCTTTATCATTAACACCCAAAGAATACATGATATTGGAATGTTTTTTGAAAAATCCTACTCAAATTTTGACTCGCTCGGCAATTTTAGATAAATTGTGGGAGTTTGATAAATTATCTGGAGAGGAAACCGTTAAAACTCACATTACAAATTTAAGAAAGAAACTGAGAGCGATAGGAAGTTCAGAAGATTTTATCGAAACTGTCTACGGTGTTGGTTATCGTCTGTGTCCTAAGTGAAGGCAAATTTAACTTATGTTTGAAAAAATTCGCCGTCGTTTACTGTTGTCTTATTTAATCGTATTGTCACTAATCTTAGGTGGATTTGCAATTGCTGTTCGGATTGTCTTTACCCATAGCCTCCATAAACAACAAACAGAGAAACTTGCTGCATTAGCACAAGTTGCTGCTGCTAATGCAGAGTTTGATAATGGGAGAATTAAAATTGAAAATGACTTACCTCAAGATAAATTATTTGAAAATCATCAAGGATTAAACTGGTTTGATACTAAAGGTAATCTAATCGAAAAACAGGGACAAGATATTTTAAGTTTACCTGTTCATGTAACAGAAGGAGAACAAATTAATACAGTTGGTAAAAATCGTGTCCAGTCTGTCACTTTACCAATTATTAGTAGTGACGATAAACAATTCATTGGGTATGTAAGAGCCAGTCAATCTTTAGAAGAATTTGATGAAACTTTAAATAAATTAGATTTGGGATTAGGTGGTGGAATAGTTGTAGCTTTGATTATTAGTAGTGTTGGTGGAGTTTGGCTGACTCGTCAAGCTATGCAACCAATTGAAGAGAGCTTTGAACGCTTGAAACAGTTTACTGCGGATGCTTCCCATGAACTCCGCAGTCCTTTAATGGCGATTAAAAGTAATGCAGGGGTAGCACTAAAGTATCCAGAAGGAATGCGAGAAACTGATGCAGAAAAATTTCAGGCTATTTCTAGTGCTACGAACCAAATGACTCGCCTCACTGAAGATTTACTATTTTTAGCTCGTCATGATAATATTCCTAACCGTAGTAAAGAAACTGTTAATCTCAGTTCAATTTTAAATAACTTAGTACAACTATATCAACCGCAAGCGATCGCTAAACAAATTAATCTCAAAAGTCAATTAATTGAAAAGCTTTATCTATTAGGTGATACAAATCAAATAACACGATTATTTACTAATTTAATTCAAAATGCTATACATTACACACCGTCAGAAGGGATAGTAGAAATCACAGCTAATCGTTCTGCTTCAGACATAGTAGTTAATGTTCAAGATACAGGTGTAGGAATTGCACCAAAAGATTTAGGAAATATTTTTGAACGTTTTTGGCGAGCAGATAAATCACGTTCTTATAATTCTGGTGGTTCTGGTTTAGGGTTGGCTATTGCTCAAGCTATTGCTCAAAATCACGGTGGATTAATTACCGTCACAAGTCAATTGGGAATTGGAAGTTGTTTTACAGTGCGTTTACCAGCAAGTTCTCTTAATTAATGTTTATAAAAATGTTTGATTAAGTACCATAACACAGCTATATTAACCATAAAGACTAAAAATTTGAAAATCGTTACCCCTTTAATTAACTCATAGATTTCGGGAGGTATACTAATACCAACTAATCCAATAACTAATATCTTTGCCCAAGTTTTTTCATACCATAAACCGATAGCCTCAATGGCTGTCACAACTGCATATATTGCAGTGGCAATTCCACTAAATTTTAAAGTTTGTGGTTTGATATTAATAATTTTTTCTAGTAACCACTCAATAACTTCGCGTTTCCCTTCCAGTATGTAAGATTCGGAAAAGACCACAAGAGTATCATGTTTTTTTAAAGCTAACAGTAGAATAATAGATGTAGCTGTAAGCAGTAAAGCAACAAAGCCTTTATAAACAACAATTGCTATTAATCCTGGAGGACGTTTCTCGATCATTTGATTTTCCTTACTTGTTACTTTATTGCTTGCTGAAAGCTAGATAATTTGTCAATAAAAAGGTTGACAACCTAAATCTGTGATTGATTTATGATAATTATATTACCAGTTTGGATAATTAATTGATAATATGATAAAAATTAAGTATACTGTTTGTCAGTTTTTGTGTTGAAGAATTCATAATGTAGGTTGCTTAAATCTATGTCATCGAAGTTAGTAGTGACAGTAATGATGATCTTAATGGTACAAAGGCATTTGCAATAGTGAGCAAAGATGAACAAGTAGGAACTCTAAATCAAATCAGCGAGTATAGCAAGACTATCTATAACCTAATTAAAACCAACAATTGGACAGAAGCAAAAAACCGTTTATCGCTACTCAAAGCTCCATCAGATCACCTTTTTGAAAGGACTTTTGAATGAGGATTTTTCTCTATCTCCTCCCTATCTTGTAGAAGTGGTAGTCTGACAATGAAAGTTGCTCCTTGTCCTTCTCCCATGCTTTGAGCTTCCACAGTCCCACTGTGAAGTTCTACTAAGTGGCGAACAATTGCTAGTCCCAATCCTAGCCCTTTCAAGGTGAGCATATGTACTATCAAAATTTTTACGGCATTTAAGGCATCGGCTGGAATTGAATAAGGAATTTATGCATTCACCTCCAAATTTTTGGACTGTAAATCAAGCGATCGCCTGAGCCAAAGTACCAAAATTGGGTTAAAAACATCATTTATTTCATAGTACAAACGTTCACCTTGAAAGGGCTGCTCCTAAAACCTTTCGCCAATCCCAAAATTGATGCGATTGTCACCATCGCCATTGATGCCATAGTCAATGCGAATTGGCCCCAGTGGCGATTGTACGCGCAGACCAAGACCATAACCGTAGCCACTACCATTTTTGTTCAGTACCTCAGCTGGCTTGGTATTACTTCCGAAATCACTACCAATATCAAAAAATAGTGCGCCACTGACGACTGAGAAAATAGGGAAGCGATACTCAGCCGAGGCTTGTATGTAAGTACGTCCACTACCTAATCCTCCTTCTTGATAACCCCGAACGGAGTTACTACCACCAAGGATAAATGCTTCGTAGGGAGGCAAGTCACCAAGAATAGTTCCACCCTGTAAGTTAAATGCTAAGGTTTGTGGCCCTTTGGTAAGACTAATAAAGTTGACAGGAAAATACTGGCTATAGTTACCTCGTAATCTGGTAAGAAAAATATTGCCTAGTCCTACTGGTACTGACTGATCGACTCCGAAGCGGAGATAAGAACCGCTAGAGGGTTGTAAGGGATTATTACGGCGATCGCGTTGTACCCCTAGTTGCAACAACAGCAAATCGTCTTCACCTTGTCCAGACTTGCTAAGTGGAACTAGTTCAGTAGCTACTCCATTTTTGAACACAGTTCCTTCTTTTCTGATGTTGCCATTGGCATCACGGGTGGAAACTCGTTGATATTGCAAACCTGCTGAAGCCGTCCATTCAGAATTTTTGTCAGGATTATTGCTCAGGGGACGGGTAAATGTGACACCGCCGCCTAGACGGAAGACACGGGGGCGATCGCCATTCGTTTTCCCTGCTTCAAAGGTCTTAATATCATTATTTTTGCCATCAAAAATGTTGTCTGTTTTAAACTGTCAGCAGTTTGTGCATTTGCATTCTTGCATTCGCTTAAAGGAATTGCAACTACTACTACTGCTACCAATACGGGGAATAGACGCATTTTACTTTACATTCCTCATAGTTACCACACGCGGTACTCCATAAGAGTCATTTAGCGATCGCTTCCGGTAGGGCGTAGCCAATCGCAAAGCAATCATGCTATTATGCAAGCAACTGACCACCAAAGCTCAAAATGCTGATAAAAGCCATAGCTAGATTAATTGAAATATTCATGATGTAAATTTATCTGAAATATAGGTTTGTGATTATAAGCATTAAAGGTCAAGAAATCAGAAATAATACTTTATTCGATGATAAATATTGCGGAAACTGCCTATCTAGTGGCAATGTATCGCGCATTGGAAAGCGAACGTGTAGATGCATTATTTAAAGATCCATTAGCGCGTGTGTTAGCTGGTGGAAAAGGTGAAATGCTTGTTGAGGTTATAGGGGAGAAAGACAAAATTACAAATGCGATCGCCATCCGCACTTATGTTATTGATAACTTAATTTTACAGTTAGTTAATTCCAAAAAGATTGACACTGTAATCAATCTGGCTGCGGGGTTAGATACTCGACCCTATCGATTACCTTTATATGCATCACTTCGTTGGATTGAAGTTGACCTGCCAGAAATCATTGCTTACAAAGAACAATTACTTAAAGACCAGCAACCTTTGTGTTCGCTTGAGCGTGTCAAACTCGATATTACCAACCTTGCATTGAGAAAGACTTTTTTTTCAGAGATTAATCATGCAACAAGACAGGCGCTAGTGATTACAGAAGGGTTGCTATCATATCTACATGAAACCCAAGTAGCATTACTTGCAACCGATATTTATGAGCAATCTAATCTGAATTGGTGGCTATTTGAATTGGAATCATCATTAGCATTAAAAAATTACGATCAAGTTTACGCTCGAAAAATTTTTGACCAATATTTTGCGAATGGAAATAAAACCTTGTTATTTGCTCCTGAGCAAGGGGCAGAATTTTTTCAACAGTATAATTGGAAAGTTGCAAAATCTGTATCTGCATGGAAAGAGTTACACCGACTCAACCGAGGGATAAAATTTACCTGGTTACTAGAAATAATTATGAAATGGGTTGCTAATGAATATTGGGAAAAAATTCAGCAGCAAGGTAGTATTGTATTGCTTGAGAGAAGCCCCGCCGTCAGCGATTTAGTGAAAACAAAGGAGGTTGTTGAAAAGAGATGATTCAACAACCTCGTATTTAGCTATTTACAGCTAAACATCACTTACAACTAGTGATAGATTACTCTACTTACTACCTTCATTTGTTTCCCGTTCGTTATTATTCTCCGTAACTTGAATGCTACTCTTTGGACGAGAAGCTTCATTTTCATCGCTTTCCTGGTTAGCATTCTCAGTATAGAGAACTTTACCATTACCAGCGTCAACTTTCACCTCTTTTTGACCAATTTCTACAGCATAAACTAAGTTACCATCTTCATTTTCGAGTTTTACACTACTAGCTTTATCACCAACAGAAGTTTCAGCAGCTTGTTTAGCTTGTTCTGCTGTAATTTTAGCTAAAGCTTGTAGTTTTTTGTCCTCTTGCTGTTCTTCTTGGTCATCATTAGTTTCACCGCCACTTGCTTGAGCTATTTTAGTGTTATGAACACCATTATTCTTGATTTCAGGAGCTTCTGTAGCGTCATTAGCTTCGCCATCTCCGTCACTAACCTGAGCTACTTGTACACTGTTTTGAGAAGGAGAGGCACTTACGGTTTTTACCACTGCACCAACACCTAAAATACTCATTAAAGCAGCTGCTAAAGCGATTTTTTTTGAAGTTTTCATGTGTGTAAATCCTGGGAAATTTTGTTTTTTGAGCAATCTAAAACAGTTATTATTATTTGTTTTATTTACACCTGTTTTTGAGTTGCTACAGTTTTACTTTAAATATAAAAAGTCAAGAACTTGAAAAGATTGGCTGAAACTATAAAAAATAATTTGATAACAGTATCTGAGTTGTGACAGAAGGATTGAAAAAGTTTTCTATACTCAGTCAAAACTTTCCAAGTTCTTGACAAATGCAATCTACAGTAAAACTACAAATACAAATTGAAACATATAGGATTTATGAATAACTCAACAAAAATCATTCTTGTCGGCTCTTTGCTTAGTACTTTAGGTATCGCTGGTTTGCCAAAAGCTATATCTATAAATCAACCCCAGTTACCTGTTGCAATTATGCCACAGCATTACAGCAGCACTCAGATGATGATTAATAAAGATGTGGAAGTCAATGAAGAGAGAGAAAAGCTAGATGCAGCTAACGATGCTGATACTGAAGTAAATGATGATAAAGTACCAATTTTCCTTAGCCAAGTAGGTGAATACGGTGAAAGCATCTACGATATGGCTAAAGCCAATGATTGGACAAAAGCCACAGCTAATCTTACCTTGCTTGAAAATGCAGCAAAAAGTCTACATACCGAAATCAAGGGTGATAATAAAACACAATTAGTACAGTTGGATTCTAAAATAGCAGCACTCAAGGGTACTGTCACCGCTAAAAATCGCATATCTGCAATGCGTGATGCTAACCAAGTGACGTTAATCGCTGCCAATATTACCAAGGAATTTGAACCAAAAGTACCAATTGAGGTGACGCTACTTGACTACTATGGACGCGAGTTGGAAATTTGGTCAGCAACAGGAAATACAAGCCAGCTGAGAACAACTGCGTCACAGATGCGCCGCACCTGGAATGCAGTCAGACCATCTATCTTAGCGCGTGGAGGAACTGCACAAGTACAGAAATTTGATGGACTTGTTGCTAGGGTTGAGGCTGCGAAATCATCTAAAGATTATGGTCGTCTTGCTACCCCTGTACTAGATGAAGTGGATAATCTAGAGAAGGTCTTTAAATAGTAATACGTAGACTTTCTGGTACTTGAGTACGCTCAATGCTTGAGATATTGGTATTTACAAAAACAAGCTCTAGATATACAAATTAGTTGACTATTACATTAGCAACTAATTATAGATAGCATTGGGCTACTTTTGGAATTTTTTGGATTTGGACTGCTGTAATTACTGAACGTTTAGTCACAGCAAAATAGTAATATATTTTGGTAAACCAAAGACCAAAGACTCTAACCAACGTGCAAAAAAAACCTTTACGTACCCGCGTTAGTACAGAGGAGTATAGACTATTACAGCGTTTACGCGAACACAAACCCGCACAGAATCCGCCTAAGCCTCCGGCGACTCTGGGCGACAGGTTGGCTGATATAGTAGCTGATACCGTCGGTTCTTGGCGATTTATTCTCATTCAAAGTGCTTTGCTCATACTGTGGATTATTCTTAACGTCACAGCCTACATCAAGCATTGGGACCCATATCCATTTATCTTACTTAACCTAATGTTGTCCTTTCAGGCAGCTTACACTGCACCCATCATTATGATGAGTCAGAATCGTCAAGCTACCATTGATCGCCAGGATGCGAAATATGACTATGAAGTAAATAAAAAAGCAGAATTAGAAATTGAATTGCTACACGATAAAATGAATCTGTTACGGGAAGATGAAATTGTTGAGATTATGCGACTTCTGAAAGCCCATCAGGAACAGTTACAACTTATAGAAGGTAAGTTATCAGAAATATCTGCCCGTCTAATTGATAATTGATTTCATTTAATAGATATCTCAGATAAATTAAGTTGAAAAAATATAAATTTTTTGGAAAATCAACAAACTCAAAAACTATATTTTAAATCATCACTTCAAGAGCCAATTTCATCGTAATTTCATTTATGTATGAAAAACTAAAGAAAAGAAGCTATATTCAATTTCAGTATATTTTTTAGAGAGGTATTATGAAACGCTTAATCTACATCATACCCCTGACTGCAATTAGCTTATTGACATTTGTAGGATGCAACAGATCTCAACAATCTGCTACCCAGACCCCTGCTACTACTGAAACGACTGGAGGGACAACAGTCTCTAAAACTCCTGGTGCTACACAGGGAGGTTTTGATGCTTTAGTCAGTGTTGTTTCAAATACAAAAACTGCTGTGGAAGCAGGGAATTTTGATAAAGCCCAACAAGAGTTTGACAAGTTTGAAAATGCTTGGGTTAAGGTTGAGGATGGTGTCAAAACTAAATCTTCCAAAACCTATAATGCGATTGAAGATGCTGCAACTCAGGTGAAGGGTGCGCTGAAAGCAAAAGATAAAGCAAAAGCTCTTGAGGGGTTACAGACACTTAACTCAAATATCGCTACTGTTTCCAAGGGGTGAGAAATCACTAAGATAATTTCCACTAGAGATTTTTGATCATGCGTTCATTTCGCAAGTACCACTGCACTCTGGCGATTATTCTAGCTTTACCGCTTTTTGTAACATTGTTAACTGGTATCGCAGCTACACTGGTGGGTGAGTGGTCAGCTAATATTGGAGTTCCGCGTAGTCTTTTACTTTCGATTCATCGCGGTGAAATTTTTGGTTTACAAGGAATTTACCCAATTTTGAATGGATTGGGACTTTTAGGGTTGTTGGTGACTGGATTAAGTATGACTAGTTTGTTTGGTAGGAAAAAGCCAAAGCCCAAGCAGGATTAGAAAAGGTATAGGTTTACTCAAGAGCGATCGCAGTAGTATAGTATGTCTTTGTGGTATTTAATTGCAGTAGATAACTTATTGACCAATGTAGTATGGCATCTTTGATGTTTGAGCAAGCTTTGGATTTAGCTCATAAAGACAAGGCTTGCTTAATGATATTTCACTACTTTACATAGCTAATGTTACGAACCTTTGATTAAGTCTGTAACAGCATTATATTTTTAATGTGTAATTTTTTTTAGTTGCATCATACACCCTACAAAACTTTCCAATTTCTTGACATTTGTTGTTTAGAGTCAAACAAGGTCAAATCTCTACGATGAAGCCTTCATCACTACTCTAAAAAATCAAGTAGGACAAATATCATGAAAAAAGTTTTAAACAGGGTTCCAGAGGTTACAGGTTCTTTCTGGATTATTAAAGTTCTGGCAACCACAGTAGGTGAAACTGCGGCTGATTATTTGTCAGTAACTCTGAACCTTGGTTTAGGCATTACATCCTATATTATGAGTGGCTTGTTACTCCTTGCGCTTTGGAATCAGTTTAGGCTAAAACGGTATGTCCCGATGAGTTACTGGATTGTAGTCGTTTTTACAAGCATTACTGGCACACTGGTTACTGATAGATTGGTAGATGAGCTTGGAGTTAGTTTGATGACAACTACTATAGTTTTTAGTGTTGTCTTGCTAGTAGTTTTTGCGCTTTGGTATTTCAAAGAAAAAACATTAGCTATGCACTCCATCAACACAGCTAAAAGAGAGCTTTTCTACTGGGTGGCTATTTTGTTTACGTTTGCTTTGGGTACGGCAACGGGAGACTTACTAGCAGAGGCTTTGAAGCTAGGTTACGCCCAATCAGCACTAGTATTTGGTATTTTAATTGCGATAGTAGCTGGAGGTTATTATTACTTTAGAATGAATGCGGTCTTGGCATTTTGGTTAGCTTACATCTTGACTCGTCCGCTTGGCGCATCTGTAGGTGATTTACTATCTCAACCTGCTAAAAATGGTGGCTTTGGTTTAGGTACGGTCGGAACTAGTATGCTTTTTCTTTGTATAATCATAAGTCTGGTTATTTACTTAAGCCTTAAGCACAAGCAACCAGCGCCGGTTGACCAACAAGATTGATTAATGATGGCGACGATTTGCCATGTTGCTCAACAGTGGAGTGCTGGTTTGATTATTTTAGGACAGTGTAACCACTGTGCGATGGGCTACACCCCGCCGGAGGCGATCGCGCCTCCGATTGCACTCGGTAATGTAAGTGGAAGCCGACTAGCTAGAGCAATTAAAGGTGGTAGCTTTAACAGCCGTAGAATGGGCGTACCAATTGAACTCCCGCCTAAACCAAACAGCCCAGAACAGAAACCCATGCTAACTCCAACCAATATTTCTAAAAACCAAGGAAGTGAAGTCATGTTAAATAGAAACTGATATTTTTCATAAAGATTGAGTACGCTTACTGAATGCATGATTGTAGTTATTTAATTTCGATAGACATCACTTTTTCAACTCTTTGACAAAATCCTGCAACATCAAGCTCTTAACTTAAAAAATATCAGTTTTGGCTGAATTAAGCATATCTGCTCACCACCAGAGAAATCTTTCCGAGTTCTTAACTTTTACCTCTTAAGGTGAAGTTACAAAACGAGATTACAGGAATTAAAAGCTATGAATACTTTAGACTGCAATTCTTAAAATTTTACTCCCAAAGACTTAATTACTATTTATGTTACTCCGTCAGAAAAAAGAAGCAGTTCAATGAATACAACTTATTATTTCATTCTAATTTCATTTCTTGATGTCATACTAACTACACAGAGCCAAAAATCATTTACTCCAAGTTAATCAGTATTTACGAAGGTTCAAAAAACTATGAAAAATATATCTCATCCATCTATAGAAATAAGCGATAAAAATGAAAAATCCTTATCCAATGCTGATATTGTGCGTACCTATCTGCACGAAATCGGACGTATTCCTTTGTTAACTCATGAACAAGAAATTGATTTGGGCAAGCAAGTACAACAAATGATGAACTTACTCGCTGCTAAAGAAAAACTAGCTATTCAATTAAAGCGTCAACCTACACAAAAAGAGTGGGCTGAAAATATAAATATCAGTGAAGCATTACTAGTGCAACAACTACACCAGGGACATCAAGCCAAGCAAAAAATGATTAGGGCTAATCTACGACTTGTAGTGTCTATTGCTAAGAAATATCAAAGACGTAATCTAGAATTTCTCGACTTAATTCAGGAAGGAAGTTTAGGTTTAGAGCGAGGAGTTGAAAAATTTGACCCTAGCAAAGGGTATAAGTTTTCAACTTATGCTTATTGGTGGGTTCGTCAAGCAATTACACGAGCGATCGCTCAACAAGGACGCGCCATCCGTTTACCTATTCATATTACAGAAAAACTGAATAAAATCAAACGAACTCAACGAGAACTAGCTCAAAAATTAAGTCGTACTCCTACCGCAGTTGATATTGCTGAAGAACTATCTTTAGACCCCAAACAAGTTCGAGAATATTTACTCATAGCACGTCAACCTGTCTCTCTGGAATTACGAGTTGGTGCAGAAAGAGAGACGGAATTACAAGATATGTTGGAAGATGAAGGAGTTTCTCCTGAATTTTACACCGATCAAAAGTTTCTCCAACAAAATATTCAAAATTTATTGTCAAAACTAACTCCCCAGCAACGGGAAATATTAACTTTACGTTTCGGTTTAGTAGATGGAAATGAACTGTCCTTAGCGGAAATTGGTCAACGCATGGGTGTTAGTCGAGAACGAGTAAGACAGGTAGAGCTACAAGCTTTGAGTACCCTACGCAGGTATAAAGAACAAGTGCGTAGTTATCTGGCTAGTTGATGCTGAGAGCATAATACGAATAGCAACATCAATTTCAGCTAACAAAAAATTCTGTGATACTAGCAAAAGTACATTAATTAGGAATAAGTTTAATCATGACTAATATTTGGCTTTGCATAATTTTGGGATTGGTAGCAGGAATTGTTAGTGGCATGACAGGCATTGGTGGTGGAATAATTATCTTACCTGCTTTGATTTTTTTCTTAAGATTCTCTCAGCACCAAGCACAAGGAACAACATTGGCTTTGTTAGTTCCACCAATAGATTTATTAGCAGCATGGACTTATTACAAGCAAGGATATGTAGATATAAAAGTAGCTGCACTTCTCTGTCTAGGATTTATTTTAGGTGGGTGGTTCGGTGCCAAAATAGGAACGATTTTACCGAGTGGGGTTTTAACTAAAATATTCGCCTTGCTACTAATTATGAGTGCTGTTAGAGTTTTATTTGCAACCCCTAATGATTCCGTATAATTAATTATTTCTTAACTTGTTTACCATATAATGCAGGTGTTGGTATTGAGTTTTTCAATAAGCAACGTTTAATTCAGAAGCGAGGGTGCGTTGGCGTGACGCGCCCACCGGAGGTGTTCGCTTGAATGTTTTAGAATTTACCCTACTAGTCTGGATTAGTTCTGCTACCGCAGGCTTTTTGGGAGCGTTGACAGGCTTAGGTGGTGGAGTGGTGCTTGTTCCTCTGTTAACTTTGGTTTTTGGTGTTGACATTCGCTACGCAATCGGTGCTTCGCTAGTATCCGTAATTGCAACTTCTTCCGGCGCTGCTTCTGCTTACGTCAAAGAAGGCTATACTAATTTACGCTTGGGAATGTTCTTGGAAGTAGCAACGACATTTGGAGCGATCGCAGGTGCAACCATAGCCGCTTTTGTTTCCACTAGAATACTCGCTGTGGTGTTTGGATTTGTTTTACTTTACAGCGCCCATCTCTCGCGGCAATCCCGTCCTGAACACTCAGCTGATACTCCACCTGATCGTTTAGCAACTCGTTTAAAGCTAAATAGCACTTACCCAACTCCTGAAGGTGAACAATCTTACAATGTCTATGCTGTTCCCGTAGGATTTAGTCTGATGTTTGTCGCCGGAGTGCTTTCCGGGTTACTTGGTATTGGTTCTGGCGCACTCAAGGTACTAGCAATGGATCAATTCATGCGGATTCCATTTAAGGTTTCTACTACTACCAGTAACTTTATGATTGGGGTGACAGCAGCAGCTAGCGCGGGTGTGTACCTGAAACGAGGTTACATTGACCCTGGACTAGCAATGCCTGTCATGTTAGGTGTACTTTTAGGCGCATTATTGGGAGCTAGGGTATTGGTAAAAGCAAGAGTAGGCGTTTTAAGAAATATTTTTAGTTTAGTGATTGTGCTATTGGCAATTCAAATGATTTATAACGGTTTTACTGGGAGAATTTAAAATGTCCCAAAATCGACACAACTTGAGTGAAAGACAAGTCGAAATTTTGGTTGGAAATTTGTTAAGATATGGCGTACTTTTAGCTTCAGCTTTAGTCTTGATCGGCGGAGTTTTATACCTAATTTATCACGGCAAAGAAACTCCTAATTATCAAATCTTTCGCGGTGAACCTCCAGCTTTTCGCTCTCCTGAAGGAGTCGCAACCTCAGCATTATCAGGTCGTCGTCGTGGCATCATTCAACTTGGATTATTGTTATTAATTGCGACTCCTGTTGCTAGAGTTGCTTTTTCTCTATTAGCTTTTATGCGTCAGCGAGATATCACCTATATTATTTTGACTTTGATTGTTTTGACTGGGCTAGTTATTAGTTTTATAGGTGGTTAACAAATAATTATCTACTGTTTTGATTTTGAGCAATTATAGACAAGTTTAATTTTAATATTATTTTGAGATAATAACCAAGGAAATTATAGATGAAGTTACGATGGTCAAATATTTTACTAGCAGGTATAGCCATGGTTGCTACCTTGTTGACAACTGGCTATTGGTATGTGTTCATTGCTGGTGCGCCGCAACTCGACCCTCCGCAGGTAGAGAAAAATACAGGATTGTCATTTGAGCTAAAGACTTTCAACAGCAAAGCAATGGGAGAAGTGCGACAATATGGCTTAATTCTCCCTCCCGATTATGCCAAGAACCTAAAGAAACGCTATCCAGTAATCTTCCTACTCCACGGAGGACATGGCGATGCTCGTGCTTATCAGGATAAAGCAGCCGTCACCTCCGTGCTACATGACCTTTACAAAAGTGACAAATTACCTTATTCAATAGTTATTACCCCAGATGGCAATGACAAGCGCGGTACAAGTCCGTTTTGGGATTCAGATTACTATGATGGCCCCAATGGTAAAGTTGGCACTTTGATTGGTTCAGAGTTAGTCAAAATTGTGAAATCTCGTTATCGGACGTTGAATGAACCGCAGTTTTGGGCAATGGGAGGACAGTCAAGCGGTGGCTGGGGAGCTTTTAATATTGGTTTACGCCACTTGAATAACTTTAATATTTTCTTTAGTTCTAGCGGCTACTTTACTGATATCAGTGGTACGGCAAATAGTCCCCAAGATTTTATTGAAAAAATACCAGTGGCAGAACGTAAACGCATTAGAGCATATTTGGATGCTGGAGAGCAAGATAAAGAATTTCTTACCTCAACTCAGCAGTTTCATCAAACTCTAGATAAGTTAGGAATTGCAAACGAATTCCATGCTTTTCCTGGCGGTCATGGTATTGTTGGCGCAGATGTTGGCTGGAACTATTGGCACAAACATCTAGCAGACCAACTTACTTATGTGGGAAAGCAATTTCAGCAAGCCTGAGCGCAGAAGAATTAATCAATCTGCTTTATACGTTCTTGACTTTAAAGATGAATCGAAAACGCCTTTCTCAAATTAGTCTCCCTGTTTTTGGCTTGCTATTATTTGCTTTATCTCTTTGGACAATCAACAACGAACTGCGGCAGCATAACCTAAGTGATGTTCTTCGTAGTTTGACAGAAATTCCCTCAAATCGCTTGTTTATAGCCATTGGATGCTCCATCGGAGGCTATCTAGTACTCACTAGTTATGATTTTCTCGCCTTCCGCTATATCCGTCATTCACTTCCTCCTAATACAATTATTTTTACAGCTTTTATCAGCCATGCTGTCAGTAATTCTGTTGGCTTTGCTCTTTTAACAGGTGGTGCTATCCGCTACCGTCTTTATTCAAATTGGGGGGTATCAGTGGGAGCGATCGCTCAAGTAATTGCTTTTGAGAACCTGAGTTTTTGGTTAGGACTGTTCGCCGTAAGTGGGATAATATTTCTTCTTGAACCACTCACTATTCCTACCTTACTAAATTTACCTTTTGTGTCTGTTCATCCAATCGGAGTTATTTTTCTAATCCTTGTCGGAGCATATTTACTGGGGAGTTATTTTTACCATCAAACCTTAAGGATTTGTGGACAGACATTTTCTTTTCCTTCCTTTTATCTGTCCTTAAAGCAAATAGGAATTTCCTTACTGGATTGGGGATTGGCGATCGCTGTTCTCTATCTTCTCTTACCCCCAAGTATTCCTTTGTCCTATTTCGGCTTTGCTGGTATCTACTTATTAGCAATGATTGCAGGCATTGTTAGCAATGTTCCTGGTGGCTTAGGAGTGTTTGAAACCGTAATACTTTTGCTACTGCCATCAGAAGTAACAGCCCCAGCAGGTTTGGGTTCGCTAATAGCTTACCGAGGAGTTTACTACATCCTGCCTTTGACAGTTGCAGTGGTGTTGCTGGGTTTGTATGAAATTAATCAACGGCTAAAAGCGCGTTCCTAGCTTAATTTATGTTTAACCCAACTTGAAATTAAACTTGCTCCACGACACAATCAAATAGTTAAGCAAAGTGAGGAAAAGCAATTGCTAAATAAACGTCAACAGATTGGATTGTGGACAGCCTCTATTTTAACCGCTATGGTAGGGGTTGTTAATTTGATATCTGCGGTTACTCCTAATTCACCTAGACGCACAGAATTAATAGAGCAATTTGTTCCTTTTGATATCCGCGTAGGTGGACATTTTTTTGCAGCAATTTCTGGATTTATATTGTTAACTCTGGCAGTTAATTTATTACGACGTAAGCGAGTAGCTTGGTTACTAACAGTTGGGTTGTTAATTGTAACTATTATTAGCCATTTAATCAAAGGTTTGGACTATGAAGAAAGTTTATTAGCTGGAGTTTTACTAGCTCAACTTATTTTAATGCGTAATGTTTTTACAGCACAATCAGATCGTCCTTCTATTACTCAAGGAATTCGAGTTTTAATTGGTGCATTGCTGTTTACATTAGCTTACGGCACTGTAGGTTTCTTTCTACTAGATAGGCAATATACGGTTAATTTTGACTTACCAGAAGCGTTGCTGCAAACTTTGGCAATGTTTTTCACAGCTGATAATGCAGGGTTAGAACCTACAACGCGATTTGGACAGTTTTTCGCTGATTCAATATATTTCGTAGGTGCTTGTACATTAGCTTATGCTTTGTTCATGCTCTTGCGTCCGGTATTATTAAGAAATCATACTTTAGAAGTAGAAAGAAAACGAGCAAAAGAAATTGTAGAACAATATGGAAAATCTTCTCTAGCAAGATTCACTCTCTTTGATGATAAAACTTATTATTTCAGTCCTTCTGGGAAAAGCTTCATTGGTTATGTAGCAAAAGGTAGAGGTGCAATAGCTTTGGGCGACCCCATTGGCCCTCTTGAAGAAAGACAAGAAGTAATTGTTGGGTTTCAGCTATTTTGTGAGAAAAATGACTGGTATCCCGCATTTTATCAAACTTTACCAGATGATTTAGATATATATAAATCTTTAGGCTACCGTACTGTTCAAATTGGTGAGGAGGCAATTGTTGACTTACATAGCTTCACCCTTCAAGGCAAAGCTAACCAAAACTTAAGAAATGCTCTTAATAGGCTTACTAAGTCGGGTCATCAAGTTAAATTTTATCAACCACCCATTGCAGATGAATTATTAAAAGAATTGAGGTCAGTAAGTGAGGAATGGCTTAAAATGATGCAGGGAGCAGAGAAAAAGTTTTCTGTTGGTTGGTTTGATTATGACTACTTGCATGAATGCGAAATTGTGGTTGTATATACTCCAGAAGGAACAATTAGTGCCTTTGCAAATGTGGTATCGGAGTATCAGAAAAATGAAATTACTATCGACTTAATGCGACGATGTACAGATATTGAAAAAGGGACAATGGAGTTTTTATTTCTCTCAATGTTTCAGCATTTCCAACAACTCAAATATGACGGTTTCAATTTAGGATTATCTGCACTTTCTGGAGTTGGAGGAACACAAAATTCTCCCGTTTTGGAGAAAGCATTAAAATATCTCTACGAACACTTAAATAAGTTTTATAACTTTAAAGGGTTGCATACATTTAAGGATAAGTTTAGTCCTCGTTGGGAACCTCGTTACCTAGTATATCCCAATTTAGTTGCACTACCCGATATAGTGGTAGCTCTGGTAAGGGCAGATTCAGGGGATAGATTACTAGATTACTTTAAACCAGGTGCTTAGGAGCCTAGTTTGAGCAAAATAACTCAATTTTTGATTCAAAATGTCTTTTCAAGTTCTTAACTATTGTTCTGTAAGCTATAAGTCCATAACAGATTTAGATATAACTCAATGATACGAAAAATTTCTACCTTTTGGTTACGCCATATATATCCTCGTTTAGCTCCTTTAATTGCCACGATTGGTATAGTTGGACTTACTGCTTGTCTGCTAATTTTGTTTGTTGTTGCCAAGCTTGCGGAAGAAGTTTTAGAGAAAGAAGCTTTTGCATTTGATACAACTTTCTTATTATGGCTACATCAATTTGCCAATCCGAGTCTTGATAATTTAATGTTATTTATAACAAATCTTGGTAATCCAAAGACAGTAGTAGTAGTTGCAGGAGTGACTTTAGGAATACTTTGGTGGCGACGTTACCGAGTAGAAATATATGTTTTTGTGCTTACTTGTTTAGGAGGGTTAATTCTAAATACAGGTTTAAAGTTATTTTTCTCAAAACCCCGTCCGCAACTTTGGACACTTCTAATCTCTGAAAAATCTTTTAGTTTTCCTAGCGGTCATGCACTAGGCTCTATGGTAATGTATGGTTTTATTGCCTATATACTAGCTACTCATTATCCTCAATTTTCGCGGTTAATCTATGTTTTAACAGTTATTTTAATTGTGGGAATTGGCATCAGTCGCCTATATTTAGGTGTCCATTGGCCGACAGATGTAATTGCTGGGTATGGTGTTGGATTTTTGTGGTTAATGATATGTATCACGATGCTGAAACTACAGAAATTAAGGCAGGGACAGTTTGTTAATTGAAAAAGCTAATACAACAAAAAAAAATTATATATTAAGAGTGGCAAAAAAATTTGGAGAAATTAGTCAGATTTGATTTATCGGTTATAGTAGAATTAAATAACGATATGTTCGTTATCTAACATTGCTAATATAGAACTACATTGTTTTTGGCTAGTAAAACAAAGAAAAGAAAACTGTGTTGTTATTTTTATTGTCCTTTCTGGCTATGTTTTAATGTTGCCAGTTGTGCGCTCACAACGTGGTTTTGTCTCTGGTGGTTTACTTGAGTATTTTAAACGGCGATCGCGTCGAATTTTACCACCTTACTACGCAACTCTTTTTGGATGTCTGTTACTCGCGTTTGCAATATTCCTGCTAGAGAAGTTTACCGATTTTCAATGGAATGATATTGCAGGAGAAGGCCCATTTTCTCCCTACTTTTCATTTATTGATGTGTTATCTCACTTGCTCCTGATTCACAATTTCAGCAGTAGCACACACATGACTATTAATCCGCCAATGTGGAGTGTGGCAACAGGTGGCAGTTATATTTTTTATCAAACAGAATACATCCGTCAGGAGCCAGAATTCAGCATAAATTCTATGCGAGTAGCGGATGAATATTGGTTTAAAACCGAGTGGAATAGTGGGCGAAAAAAAGCTAAAACTTTTTCCTCATTCAAACTCCATCCCTGTCTTGAAAAGTTCAGAGCGCCGATTCCCGGCGCTCCGACTTTTCGCTTTATGGGTAGAGTATTCTGAATTCTGAATTCTGTCTTCTGACTCCTGTTTATTTATTTCCATTTGTATTGCTACCCATATGGCGGCGTTTTGGGTTGTTATCAGTAATTATTGCTGCTTTTATTATAGGAATATTACCATTTTATCTTCTGCATGATTTTTCCTCGGCAGCCAGTTCTTGGTTTCTTGGCTTATTTGCTTTGGGGATGGCAGCAGCAGAAATTGGATTTTCTCAAAAACCCAAGTTAATTGCCCTGAGAAAATCCTTACCGTGAGGTATTCTGGCAATACTTTTAACTATTCTTGCTTTTATAACTGAGTGGAAAAGACTGGGACTACCGATATGGATTGGTCAAAGTGTTTTTGGTTCTTCAGCAGCTTGCCTACTTATTTACTGCACTCAGTTTGTGATTGAGGGCAAAAAGTTACCTCATGTTTTAGGGATATTTGATCATCCTTGGGCGATCGCACTGGGCACATTTTCTTACAGTCTTTATCTTACTCATGGGCCAGTGATCACAATGTTGCGTTACTTTCTTTTTGGTCTAAATATGACGCCTTTTTTGTTTGCAACAACATCTTACTTAATGGGTATAGCAGTATCTCTATTTTTTGCTTATTGGTTTTATTTAGTCTTTGAGCGACCATTTATGTCTAAATTAAAATTGCTGCACAAGCACTAGAGCGATTTATGACTACTGTGGTTCCTGTGAAGCCTGTGCCATTTGTTTAATTTTTAAAAGTTTTGGTTCTAAACAACCGCATTCCATTTGCAGTTACTAGCAGGGAAGTTCCTGTATCAGCTAAGACAGCGATCGCTAACCCAACAAATCCAAATGTCCCTAACAGCAAAAATAAAGCCTTAGTTATCAGAGAAAAAACCACATTCTGTTGAATCACTGACACAGTACGTCGGCTTAAATCTACTGCATAAGCAAGCTGTCTCAAGTCACTACCTACCAGCACCACATCTGCTGTTTCTAAAGCGATATCAATTCCACCCACAGCAAAACTAATATCTGCCGTAGCTAAAGCAGGTGCATCGTTAATGCCATCTCCAACCATACCTACTACTCCGTGACGACGCAACTGTTGAATTGCTTGCAGTTTATCTTCAGGTAACAGTTCTGCCTGATACTCTGTAATTCCAACTTGTTGGGCAATTTGCCTGGCCACAACAGTGCGATCGCCACTCAACATTACCAACCGCTTCAATCCAACCCGCTTCAACTGTCGCAGGGCTTCTGTTGCTTCCAAGCGGATACCATCAGAAAGGGCGATCGCTCCTAATAATCCTTCATTTGTCCCTACAAGTACCGGAATCTGACCCAGTTGTTCAATTTCAGTTAACAAAGATTCAGCTTCATCAGACAAGCAAATACTTTGGTCTGCAAATAACCTTCGATTACCAACCAAATAGAACATCTGACTCAAGTTTGCCTGAATTCCTTTACCGGGTAATGCGGTAAAATCAAGAGGCGTTGTTAACTCCATCCCCAAATCTTGAGCCTTGGCCACAATAGCTTTTGCTAGGGGATGTTCAGACTGTTGTTCTAAGGAAGCAGCAATCTGTAATACCATGTCTGCATTCACTTTCCCCAAGTCATAAACCTGCTGCACAATGGGCAGCCCTTGTGTAATTGTGCCAGTTTTATCAAAAGCAAGGGTAGTCAGATGTCCAGCCGTTTCCAGTGCATTACCCCCTTTAAATAAAACGCCCTGCCGAGTTGCCGCACCAATGGCACTGACAATTGAAACTGGGGTAGAAATGACTAAGGCACAGGGACAAGCAATTACTAGCATGACCAGTGCGCGGTAAAGCCAGACGTTAAAAGGTTGAGTAAAAGCCAAGGGTGGTATTAGAGCAATGGCGATCGCTGCTAAAATCACTATCGGAGTGTAGACCTGTGCAAACTTATCCACCCATTGCTGTGAAGGTGCGCGGCTTTCTTGAGCTTGTTCCACCAAATTAATAATTTTGGCAACGGTTGTATCGCTAGAAGTGTGCGTAACTTTAACTTCTAAAAAACCTGTCTGATTTAGTGTTCCAGCAAAGACAGTATCCCCAACGGCTTTATCTTCTGGAATTGACTCTCCTGTAATTGGAGACTGGTCAATGGCACTGTTACCAGAAACAACCACAGCATCCAACGCCACACGCCCTCCTGGTCGAATCGTCAAAATTTCACCTAGCTGAATACTCTCGACCGGAACTGTAAATTCTTGATTCCCGCGCTTAACTGTAGCAGTAGGTGGAGTCAAATCCATCAGTGAGCGAATGGCGTTGCGGGTACGACTAAAGGTGAAAATCTGTAATGTTGTGCCTAAAGAGAACAAAAAGACAACCAGCCCTCCTTCAAACCAGTCTCCTAAAATCACTGCCCCAATCACCGAAATAGTCATCAGCAGATTCATATCGGCGCGGCGCAAGCGCAATTCAAACAAACCAGCCCGTGCAATCGGATAGCCAGCAATTACTATACCAATGCCATAAAAAGCTCGTGCAATCCAGATGGGTAGCACTAAATACTGAGTAAGTAAACCTAAAACTAAACCTATACCTGCAAGTATGACACTCTGTCCTCGACGATTTTCAATCCAGAATCTCCAGCTTGTTAAGTCGGATTTTTGTTTTTGTTTGGACTTGTTTATTGGCTGAGAATGCTCGTGGTCATGACCACAAGCATCAGTGTGATGATTGGAACTTGTTTCAACACCCTCCTCGACCGTGTAACCTAAATCTTGAATCCGGTCATAAATTGCTTTCTCATTCACCAATTGTGGGTCATAAGATACGTGTAATCTTTCGCTGGCAAAACTGACCGATGCTTCTTGTACGCCTATGATCTTCTGCACCCCAGCCTCAATGGTTTTCGCACAACTGCCACAATCCATCCCGCCAATTTGTAGCTGTAGCGTTTTCACAAGAGCTATATCTACGTTGTCGTCTTCACCGCCACAGAAACGAGTATGCTGATGGGATTGCGCCTCATAACTCTGCTCAACCGTATAACCCAAACCCTTAATTTGGTCATAAATACTCTTTTCACTCAATATCTCTGGATCATAAAAAACCCTAGCCTTACCAGTTGTAAAGTTTACCGTTGCTTCTGTCACACCATGTAACTGTTGCAAAGCGACTTCAATTGTCTTGGCGCAGCTTCCGCAGTCCATACCGCCAACTTGCAAAGTTTTGGTTTTGAGGTCAGGAGTTTGAGTCATAGCGGCTTTAAAATCAAGGCGAAAAGTTAACTGCCAATATTCTAATACAACAATTGAACAACTATTCAATTGTAAAACGGTTATCATTTTAGGTATTATTAAGATTGATAACCATTGCTAAGTAAAACTTGCTATGAATAAGCACAAGAAAAAGCAGGACTTAGACTTAATTCCCAGTTCTGACACCCCTAAGTGTGATACTTATCTGGTGCATCTAGATAATGTACGCTCATCTCAGGCGCAAATTTTACCGACAGATAAAGCACAACAAATGGCAGAAATTTTTAGTGTGTTAGCAGATACAAACCGTATACGCCTCCTATCAGCTTTGGCTTCTAGTGAGTTGTGTGTTTGCGATCTAGCTGCATTAACCAAAATGAGTGAATCAGCAGTTTGCCATCAGCTGCGGTTATTGAAAGCTATGCGTTTAGTTAGCTATCGTCGAGAAGGTCGGAATGTTTATTATAGTTTGGCTGACAGTCACGTTATTAACTTATATCGCTCTTTAGTGGAAAATTTAAATTAATAAAATATTGAAGTTTTAACTTATTGGTTTATCAATTTTATTCTATAAAAATTAAAATACATAAAAAAATTTATATTTATGCTTTGGGTATGCCTACAGCAATCCCAAAGCGTATATGCATTATATATTTTTGAGGTATTTTGTAGTTATGAATAACGTAATATTTTAAACATTAAAATAGCCTAAATATCATAGTTATTCCTAACAAAAATTACAACTAAAAATTTCACCCAAATTTCATACCGATATGAAATACTGGAAAAAGACTACTATTCAAACTCCTTAAACTACTCACAAAAGCGACGTAACTAGCTAAAGAAAGCGGTAGTCTAAATTTGCACATTAAATGCCAACATCCAAAGGCGATTCTGCTTTCTCATTAACTTAGGACACAACAAGCGATGGGAATCTCTAATTTGTTTCAATGTTCTGCTCCACTGCGTTATGTTTCGTTGACAATGTTGAGTTTGTTACTACTAAATACTCCTACTACTGTTTTGGCTGGTGCTGGACACGACCATAGCGGTGCAAGTTCATTTCAGGGTGGGGGAAGCAAAGCAACTGGTTCTGTTGAAGTTGACGCAGAAACCGCAAAACTGCTAGGAGTTAAGGTCGAACCAGTGCAACGTCAACGATTAGCTGTCGGCATTAAAACTACTGGACAGATTGAAACCTTACCTAGCCAAAAAGTGGAAGTCACCACCCCAATTCAAGGAGTAAAAGTAGTTGAACTGTTGGTAGAACCAGGCGCATCAGTAAAGAAAGGTCAACCTGTCGCCGTTGTAACCAGTCCAGATTTAGTGACATTGCGCGTGGAATCTCAAGACAAATTAGCACAAAGTCAAGCTGATCTACAACAGGCTGAAGCTGACTTGAGGCTGGCTCAACAAAATTACGATCGCTATCAGCAAATAGCCGCAGCAGAAGTCGCCCAAGCTCAAAGCCAAGTAGCATTCGCTCAAGAAAAGTATGAGAAAGATCAAGTGTTAGCTACTGAAGGTGCTTTGGCACGTCGCAACGCTCTTGAATCTCAAACCCAACTAGCAGAAGCTAAAGCTAAACTAACCACAGCCAACAGCCGCCGCGATGTCATTGCGGCTGAAAATCAACTCAAACGCGCTCAAGCAGCAGTTAGCCTAGCAAAATCCAATATTAATCGCAGCAGTGCTATTTATGAAACTCGCCTTTCTCAACTAGGAAACCGCGCTAATACTAAGGGACTAATAACAGTAACAGCTCCGATTTCTGGCAAGGTTGTTGATAGGGAAGTTACTATCGGTCAATCATTTCAGAACGCGGGTAGCAGGTTAATGACAATTGTGAATGATAGTCGGGTTTTTGCCACAGCGAATATCTATGAAAAAGATTTAGATAAAGTGAGGACAGGTCAACAGGTAAGGATGAAAGTTGCTAGTGTACCTAATCAAACCTTTATAGGCCGGATTACACGGATTGGCTCAGTAGTCGAAGGAGAAACGCGAGTAGTACCAGTACAAGCCGAAGTCAATAATGCTAGAGGACAGCTCAAACCCGGAATGTTTGCCGAACTTGAAGTTGTAACAGACCAGACATCTACAGCTACTTTGGCAATTCCCCAGTCTGCTGTAGTGGATGCAAATAATAAGAAATTGGTTTATGTTCAAAACGGCAATGCTTTCCAATCGGTTGAAGTTGAGTTAGGACAAACCTCTGGAGATTTAATTGAGATTAAAAGCGGTTTATTCGAGGGAGATTCAGTAGTTACCCAACGTGCGCCACAACTTTATGCACAGTCGTTGAAGGGTGGTAGTAAATCCAACGAAGGAGAAGAACAGGAACAAGCACATTCAGAGGAAACTGAGGCTAAAGCTAACAGCTTCCCTCTACCTTTATGGTTACTAGGTGCAGGGGGAGGAGTGGCGATCGCAACTTTGGCTTTCCTAGCTGGTAGTTTCTGGTCTAGCCGTCGTAACCGTTCCCGTCTAGTACCAGTAGGTGACGGTTTTAATTATGAAACCGAGGTTTATATCGACAACCACAAACAACCAAGCCCCTCTACTCCCGCCATTTCTGTTGAGAAAAATGACAAGGATACTCATTCCAATTACTAATAAAAAATTTGCGGTGCTGATTAAAAATATGAATTTATCGGGCTACGCTCCGCTAACGCTCAGTACCGCTTTCGCGTAGCGTCCCGTAGGGAAGGCGGAACCCGCAGAGTGGTGCAGAGAGTAGGAGTTTGAAATACTTGATTTTTTATTTCATACTTCAATTCAGCAACGCCAAAAATTAATCATGTGGAATTTGAAATTTTCTCTTATAAAGTTGTGAATTTGAAATAATTAACAACTAATAACCAACAACAATTAACAACTAAATAGATAATGATTAGTACAGTTGCTAAATGGGTAATTTCTCGACGCTGGTTAATAGTAATTGGGGCACTTATTTCCACAATAATCATATTATTTAATACCATCCCGCAAATGCCGTTGGATGTTTTCCCCAACTTTGCACCTCCCCAGGTCGAAATTGAAACAGAAGCTCCCGGACTCGCTCCTGAAGAAATAGAATCTCTGGTGACATTACCAATTGAAAGCTCAATCAACGGCACACCAGGGATCAGCGCAGTTCGTTCTTCCTCCTCAGCAGGACTTTCTGTAGTCAGAGTTGTTTTTGGCTGGGGAACGGATATCTATCAAGCCCGCCAGTTAGTACAGGAACGACTACAACAAGCAGTGAGTAAGCTGCCTCAAGGAATTGAAACACCAAGACTCGCTCCTATCAGTTCACCTATCGGCACTGTATTAAAATATGCTTTCACAGTGGAAGAGGAGGGACCCAAAGGAGAAACATCCATCCAAAAACCAACATCTAAAATCGACTTGATGGAAGTACGCCGAATCGTTGATTGGCAAGTTACAAATCGCCTTTTAGCTGTGCCTGGCGTTAGTCAAGTGCTAGTGTATGGCGGTGAAGTGCGCCAGTATCAAGTACTAGTAGACCCGAACAAACTCAGAGGTTTTAATGTATCCTTACAGCAAGTATCTGAGGCAGTACAGGGAGCAAATGTCAATGCTCCTGGTGGATTTTTAATCAGCTCTGACAAGCAAACTCTGATTCGGGGAATTGGCCGAATTGAATCCTTGGATGATTTAAAACAATCTGTAATTGTTGCCCGTCAAGGAACGCCTGTGCGCTTGGGAGATGTTGCCGAAATTCAAATTGGCGGTGCGATTAAGATAGGCGATGGCAGCTTAAATGGCAAAGATGCTGTAGTGGTGATGGTGAATAAACAACCGCTAGCTGATACTCCCACCGTCACCCGTGCGATTGAAGCCGCAATATCTGAGCTAAAAGCAGGTTTACCGAAAGAAATTAAAGTAAATCAAACCTTCCGCCAAGCAGATTATATTGATGCTTCAGTAGAAAATGTTAGATCAGCTTTGGTGGAAGGTAGTATCATTGCAGCCGTTATCCTCATCCCTTTTTTAATGAATTGGCGGACTCTGGGAGTTGTGCTGTTAAATTTTGCCCTGACTTTTATATTTTCATTGCAAATATTATCTTTTTTGGGCTTGGGACTGAATACAATGACTCTGGGAGGATTAGCGATCGCCATTGGTACAGCGATCGATGATGCCATTGTCTATGCAGAAAATGTTTTTCGTTTATTACGACAAAATAAATACTCTCCCAACCCTAGTCCAGTACTAGAAATTGTTTTTGAAGGAGTACAGGAAGTCCAGGAATCTCTGATTGGGGCAACTTTAATTACTATTGTCGTTTTTTCTCCAATATTTGCCCTCGCTGGTGTAGAGGGTCGGATTTTTGGCCCGATGGGTCTTAGTTATCTGGTGGTAGTTATAGTTTCTAGTTTAGAAGCGCTGCTTGTAAGTCCGGCTTTGTGTGCAATCTTACTTCCACACGGAAAAATGCCGTTAAAGGAACCATTAATACCCCGAATTTTCAAGCGGCTGTATTATCCTTGTCTAAATTTTGCTATCCGCAGTCCCATGATCATTATCTCTGTGGCTGTGGCGGGGATGATAGCGGCAATAGTGATTTTTCCAGCTTTGGGACGGGCTTTTTTACCAGAATTTCAAGAATCAACCTTAGTCAATACTTTAGCTCTTTATCCAGGTTCATCTTTAGAAGCTACTAACAGTGCCGCCTTTGTGTTGGAGAATAAACTCAAAGATGATCCCAGGTTAAAATATGTGCAGTTACGGGCAGGACGCGCCCCTAGTGATCCAGATGCAGCACCCGTAAATCTTGGTCATCTCGATATTGGTCTGAGTGACAAAGGAATGGAAAAGCGTAAAGAAACAGTAGAATGGTTGCGGGAAGAATTTAATAAAATACCTGGTGCTGCTGTAAATATTGGTGGATTTATTGCTCACAGAATTGATGAAATATTATCCGGGGTTAGAAGTCAAATTGCTGTAAAAATATTTGGCTCAGACTTAGAAGAACTCCGCCGGATTGGTCAACAAGTTGAAAGTGCAATGTCATCTGTGTCTGGGCTTGTAGATTTACAATTAGAACCGCAAGTTCCTATCAAACAAATTCAAATAAAATTTGACCGTGTTGCCGCATCACGTTATGGTTTAACAGTTGGGCAACTATCTGAACTTGTCGAAACTGCACTTAATGGCAAAGTAGTATCGCAAGTTTTGGACAAGCAACAAAGTTTTGATTTAATTGTCTGGTTACAGTCAGAATACCGGAATAATTTACAAACAATTGAAAATTTGTTAGTTGATACTCCTTCCCAAGGTGGAAATGAAGGAGGAAATAAAATTCCTTTAGCTAACGTGGCTAAAGTTACCTATGGCACTGGCCCAAATACCATTAACAGGCAAAATGTCTCCCGTCTAATTGTAGTATCTGCTAATGCTCAGGGCAAAGATTTGCGATCGGTAGTCAATGAAATTCAAAACAAAGTCAAGGCACAAGTGCAATTGCCCTCTGGTTACTTTATTCAGTATGGCGGTCAATTTGAAGCCGAAGAAAGAGCCTCACAAAATATTTTAATTTTCAGTGCTATTTCCTTCGTAGTGATTACGGTATTAATGTATCTTTCTGTCAAATCCATTGCTTCTACAGCAATGATTATGATTAACTTGCCCATCGCTCTAGTCGGAGGTGTAATTGCTGTGGCACTAACAGGGGGCGTTGTTTCAGTCGCTTCCTTGGTAGGTTTTGTGACTTTATTTGGTGTAGCTACTCGCAACGGACTACTTTTAGTAGACAATTACACTACTAAATTTTCTAGCGGAATGTCGTTAAAAGAAATCCTTATAGCCGGGTCAATGGAAAGACTAAATGCTATTTTGATGACATCTTTTACATCCGCTTTGGGATTAGTACCGTTAGTAATTGCATCGGGGCCAGGTAAGGAAGTTTTGCAGCCACTTTCGATAGTGGTTTTAGGTGGTTTGTTTACTTCTACAGCGTTAACCTTGCTGGTTTTACCTGCTTTGTACTCGAAGTTTGGTAGGTTTTTATTACCTAAGCGAAGTGCGGCTGTTGAGGAAAACGGGAAGGTAGCTGGGGTGGTTTTGGAGAATTAATTAGCATCACTAAGTTAAGCGCAGATGGGACAGTAATTTTGCTAAAGTACAGCCAGTGAATTCTTTACTGGCTGATAATATAAAAAGTAATTTATAGGTACATATAAAGTTCCAATAATGGGCATCGCTGATCCAATAAAATACTCGTACAATATCACTTTTATGAGATTTTTTGAAAAAAGTATAGGGGGAAAATATTTCAAGTTGTTCCGTTACCTGCAATGGATTTTGCTAGGTTTAGTAATTAGCGTATTAGCAAAACCTTTAATAGCAACGGCTTATATAGGTTTAATGACGAATGGCGATCGCTACCTTCAACCAGAATTAGTCCCAAAAGAACAGGTTGCAATAGTATTCGGTGCAGGAATTCTTCCAAATGGTAATCCCACACCCATGTTGTCAGACCGTGTAGAAGCTGCTGTCAAACTTTATAAAATGGGAAAGATTAGTAAACTCTTGATGACAGGAGATAACAGTACAGTTTCCTATAATGAGGTCAGGTCTATGCTGAAATATGCCCATGATCTGGGTGTACCGATGAAAAACATTACCCTAGACTATGCAGGTTTCAGCACTTATGAGAGTTGTTATCGCGCTCATAAGGTTTTTGGTGTACATACAGCTGTTGTCATCACTCAAAATTATCATCTTCCCCGCACTGTTTACACCTGTCGCCAATTAGGAATAAAGACAGTTGGTTTAGGAACTCCAGATATAGAAATTTATGGACTACGAGGAATGATTCCCGATTTATTACGGGAATCATTAGCGAATGTCAAGGCTTTGTGGGAAGTTGATATCACCCGTCCCCGACCTACTTTTTTAGGACAGTTTGAACCAATTAATTGATGAAGGTTTTAAAATTTATCATCTCAATTATTTTATGCTTATTTATTTTTATGTAACATTTGATTTTATTCAATTGAGGCTAACATATTTATGCCTAATTCAACATCCCAAGTAACTAAACTTAAGAGCAAGAATAACGAATTTTCATCTACAGTAGATACAGTGCGTATCTATCTTCATGAAATTGGACGTGTACCTCTGTTAACCCATGAGCAAGAAATTTTTTTTGCTCAACAAGTTCAGCAAATGATGGTGATGTTTACTGCAAAAGAAGAGCTAGCTGAAAAATTACAGTGTGAACCCACTCTGCAACAATGGGCTGACAAGATGCAGTTGAAAGAAGATGTGCTGCTGCAACAACTAAGTCAAGGACAAATTGCCAAGCAGAAGATGATTCAGGCTAATCTGCGGTTAGTGGTGTCTATTGCTAAAAAATACCAGAAACGCAATATTGAGTTTCTAGACTTAATTCAAGAAGGTGCATTGGGGCTAGAACGAGGGGTAGAGAAATTTGATCCAACTCTTGGATACAAGTTTTCTACTTATGCTTACTGGTGGATTCGTCAGGGAATTACACGAGCGATCGCTCAACAATCCCGCACTATTCGTTTACCCATTCACATGGCTGATAAGCTGAACAAAATTAAGTGTGTTCAGCGAGAGTTATCTCAAAAGCTTGGTTACATTGCTGGCGTGACGGAAATCGCCCAAGCCCTCAATCTGGAACCTAGTCAGATTCGAGAATATTTGCAGCTTGTTCGTCAACCTGTTTCCTTAGATATGCGAATTGGGTTTGAACAGGATACCCAATTACAGGATCTGCTGAAGGATGATAGAATGTCTCCCGAACGCTACGCCGAACGAGAATTTTTCTATCAAGACATTCACAATCTATTAGCAAAGCTGACTCCCCAGCAAAAGGAAGTACTAATCTTGCGCTTTGGTTTAGCAGATGGATACGAACTGACCCTAGTACAGGTTAGTCAACGGATGGGTATTAGTCGGGAACGAGTACGACAAGTGGAAAAACAAGCTCTCACGCTTCTACGAAGATATGGAATTGACTCACGCAGCTATCTAGCTGACTGACAACTACTGGCTGAATATTACAACAGTTCCCAGAATGAGCAAGCAAAGTGCGATCGCATAATAAAAAATAGTCGCACCTGTCTCACCAATAAGGTTTCTGACAAATCTGACACTGCTCTTGTTCCAGTAGGGACTCGGTTTGTAATAAGTTAAAGCGATGGTTATCAAGCCTGTCGCTAGCACTGCCAAACCATAAAGGACTTGCATCTATAGTTTTTTACGACAAAATAGGGTCATTTTACAAGCAACAATGGAAACTAAAAACGCATCGATAAGCCAACAAAGGGCTGAAAGTCATCCGCAGCCTGCGTTAACCCAATGTTAACACCCGCATCTAGTTGAATATTTTCTGTGAGCAAATACTTTAAGCCAGTGTCAAAAGTAGCAATTAAATCAGAGCCTTTCTCAGTTGTTTTTTCCGTAAATAACTCAAAATAAGTACCCAATCTGGAGTTAATTGCATAGCCAAGGGTGACGCTATTCACAAAACCTAAATTGTATCCAGAATTAACTTCATTTTTATTGAAGTCGAACTCGGTCATCATACCCAAGTCCCACTTGTCAGACAATTCAATCGCCAAGGGAAAAATAATGCCGCCTTCTATTGAGTTATTTCCCAAATTATTTTTATTAGTGGGGAATTTAATAAAAGGCATCATAGCAAACGCCGTTTTGCCGCTATCATTGCCCCAAAAGTTAACTTTGACGCGAACTGTAATATCACCAAAGCCAGAGCGTTCCTCAGTGGAACCATTTTCGGGTGTGGTACGCACGACGTTGTAAACTTCTGGGATAATCTGCAAATCGACGTTATTTAACAAACCGACTTTCAAATTGGGAACCAAAAGATTGAGAGATTCGGTATGAGTACCGTCTGTATCTTTGGTATAAACGAACAAATCTGCTTCTACTTGGAAATGTCCTGCATCCACAGTGAAGGGAGACTCGGTTTGATCTGGTCGATCTGTACTTAGCTCCCGCATCAGTGCTTCGGGTGTAGGGTTAAACAAGTTGTACTGGCTTTTATCAGGTGGAGGAATCTCTAGTTGTTGAGGCTGTTGTTCAACTGTCTCAGATACTAGATTCTGGGATACAGATTGTTCTAATAAGTAATGCTGTGCTTCACCTGCTACAGGAGTGGAAATATTGAACTGAAGTTCACTAACAGAAGTGCTGTAAGTAGCCTCTTGTGCCAAAACAGTATTAGAAATTACAGCTATTGCACCGCAAGCCGTAAGGATGGAGATATATGTCTTAGCCAAAATATTCTTTCTTCCTTGTCTTTAAAAATTTCTTTCATAATCTTCTCATATTATTTTCATTTTGCTTTCATTTTTTTTTAGGCGGGATTGATCACGCGGAATACACAAGTCCAGAGGTCGTGTCGCGTTTCAATCAGGGCAAACGCATCTTGCACAAATTGAATATGGTGTCAGGCGCAGACTTGTACTGCCATTGTTGTTGATTGGCGATCGCTATCTTTAATAAGCAAAAAATTAACTCTACAAAAAAACATAAATAAATATTATTAATAAATGAAAAAACTAAATGAATTAACAGAAAAATCACAGTCTAATAAATTTCACCCGAATTTCATTCCGGCCTGTCATCCTAGATAAAGTTAATGCTGATTTATCCTCAGTAAAGCTTTATCTTCCCACTAATGCTCAATTCTATTGTTAAATGGTCGATCGCTCAACGCTGGCTAATAGTTATTGCTTCCATCCTCATATCTGTTCAGGGCTTTCTCGTCCTTACACAAATGCCACTGGATGTATTTCCCAACTTTGCTCCCCCGCAAGTGGAAATTATGACCGAAGCTCCAGGACTAGCATCAGAAGAGGTTGAATCCCTAGTTACTCGACCAATAGAAAGTGCCATTAACGGTACCCCTGGACTGGAAACATTGCGTTCTTCCTCAGCCGTAGGTCTTTCGGCTGTGAGAGCGACTTTTAGATTGGATACAGAAATTTATCGCGCTCGTCAATTGGTGACGGAACGGTTGCAACAAGCACGCAGTCAACTACCGCAAGGTGTAGAAGATCCAGAGGTTCTTCCCGTTAGCTCCCCTTTAGGATGGACTGTCAAATACGCCTTTACCTCCGAAACCACTCCACTAATGGAGGTATGGCGGATTGTTAACTGGCAAGTGAAGAACCGCCTTCTGGCTGTCCCTGGTGTGAGTAATATCGTCATATTTGGTGGGGATGAGCGTCAGTATCAAGTGTTGGTTAACCCTGATAAGCTGAAAGCGTTTAATGTTTCCCTTGATGATGTCACCAAGGCAGCACAAGCAGCTAACGCCAATGCACCAGGGGGATTTTTAATTACTCCTGACCAAGAAACATTGGTGCGAGGGGTAGGGCGGATTGAATCTATCGAGCAGTTGAAAAAATCAGTAATTAAAGCCAAAAATGGCACGCCAGTTCTGTTGGAACAAGTAGCGGATGTACAAATAGGTGCAGCACTCAAACGCGGCGATGGCAGTTTTGCGGGTAAAAAAGCGGTAATTTTGACAGTCAACAAACAGCCAACAGCAGATACGCCAAAAGTAACGAAGGCAGTTGAGACAGCAATCGAGGAAATTCAAGCCGGTCTGCCTAAAGATGTCAAAATTACAACTACTTTCCGTCAGGAAGATTTTATCGAAGCCTCGATCAAAAACGTCGAAGAAGCTTTGCGTGATGGTGTTATCATCGTTTCCGTCATCCTGATTCTGTTTTTGATGAATTGGCGCACGGTAATCATTAGTTTGAGCGCCTTACCCGTGTCCTTATTATTAGGAATGATGATTCTGAACTGGACAGGACAAGGCATCAACACCATGACTTTGGGCGGACTAGTGGTGGCTATTGGTTCAGTGGTGGATGATGCCATTGTAGATATGGAAAACGTCTACCGCCGCTTGCGGGAAAACCAACTAGCAGGTAATCCCATTCCACCATTGCAAGTTGTCTTTAATGGTTCAGTTGAGGTGCGGGTTAGCGTCCTCTTCGCCACAATTATTATTGCAGTTGTCTTTGCACCGATTTTCGCCCTTTCTGGTGTGGAAGGTCGAATTTTTGCACCAATGGGTTTAGCCTATCTGCTGTCAATTGCTGCTTCCACCCTAGTAGCGCTGACATTAACCCCGGCAATGTGCGCCCTGTTGCTAACGAATACAAGATTACCCAGTACAGAAACTTGGTTGGAAAAACAAACCCATAAACTTTACCGTCCTGCTTTGAAATTTTCTATGCGCCGCCCCAAAATTGTTTTAGGAATGGCGATCGCTGGCTTTGTGACTTCATTGGTAATTATGCAAGGTTTAGGGCAAGTTTTTTTACCAGAATTCCAAGACCGCTCTTTAGTAGTCGCCGCAGTTTTAATGCCTGGTCAATCTCTGGATGCGACTAATCAACTAGGGTTAGCGATCGAAGAAGCCCTGAAAAAAAATCCTGGGGTTGAAACGGCTCAATTGCGCTCTGGACGAGCTCAAAGGGATACTGAGGTGACTGGTGTAAACGGGGCGGAAATAGATGTCCAACTCAGTGAGGAGGGGGCAAAAGACCGAGAAGAAACAATTGAAACGATTCGTAAAGAGTTTGAAAAAATTCCCGGAGTCGCTACCAATATCGGCGGGTTTATTTCGCACCGGATGGATGAGGTACTCTCAGGTGTACGGAGTGCGATCGCTGTGAAAATTTATGGCCCCGATTTAGAACAACTCCGCACCCTTGGTCAACAAGTACAATCAGCTATGAGCGAGGTTTCGGGTCTAGTAGATTTGCAACTAGAACCGCAAGTACCGATTAAACAGGTACAAATTCAATTTGACCGCGACGCAGCAGCCCGCTATGGTTTAACTATTGGCGAATTGTCAGAGATAGTAGAAACTGCACTGAATGGGCGAGTCGTTTCCCAAGTATTGGAGCAACAACAAACCTTTGATATGGTGGTTTGGTTGCAAGAAAAATACCGTAACAATATTGAAATTATCGGTAATTTGCTAGTTGATACACCCAACGGACAAAAAATTCCCTTAGCTCAAGTCGCAAAAATCAACTATGGTACAGGCCCCAATACCATCAACCGCGAAAATGTATCCCGCTATATTGTTGTATCCAGCAACGTAGGTGGACGAGATTTAGGTTCTGTAATTAAGGATATTCGGGAGAGAGTTAAGCAACAGGTGCAATTACCCTCTGGATATTTTATTGAATACGGCGGTCAATTTGAAGCACAAGAAGGAGCGACAAAAACTTTACTTTCGGCTGGTGGATTAGCTTTTGTTGCGATCGCAGTCATACTTTACTTTGCCGTCAAGTCAATTCCTGCAACCATCATGATTTTAATTAATTTACCCTTGGCGTTAATTGGTGGTGTGGTTTCCATTGCCTTGACAAGTGGCATCATTTCCGTAGCTTCAATGGTAGGATTTATTACTCTATTTGGTGTGGCAGCACGTAACGGACTTTTGTTGGTTGAGAACTACAATGCAAGATTGGCAGAAGGACAACCTTTACCGCAGGTTTTGATGGAAGGTTCGATGGAACGCTTGACTGCTATTTTAATGACAGCGTTAGCATCTGCTCTGGGTATGGTGCCATTGGTAATTGGTAGTGGCGCTGGAAAGGAAATTCTTCAGCCACTAGCCGTTGTAGTATTAGGTGGATTGTTTACCTGTACCGCTTTAACCCTGTTAGTACTTCCAGCTTCCTATGTGCAGTTTAGGAGATTCTTAGTACCAAGAAAAGCTGAACCAATTATTCAGTCAGAAATTGCACGAGAAGCCGGAGCTTAGTAAAGCGGGCGCGGAATTTGAAATGAGCTAGCCCCGCTACACTAACGGAATTAGGAATTCCTAATTCCTATACCGCAAGGGCTTCATTGATTTTAAATGGGTGCTTTACTTACGCCGTACTGTACTAGTTTTTAATTCACAAAACATCAAGGAGTTTGAATTAATGAAATTTCTGAAAACCAGTTTAGTAATTGTTAGCAGTGTAGGATTAATTTTTTTGGGTGCTTGTAATGGTGGGAATCAAGCTGCTAACTCGGAAAGTGCTACCAAGACAGCAACTACAGAAACAGCTGTCAAAACTGAACCCGTTGCTAAAACTGGGGAAGCGCATAATGAAAAAGGCGATCAATCTAATAATGGAGAGCATAAGGGTCAAGTTATAGAGTCGGGCAAATATCATTTAGAGTTCAAACCAGATATAGAAAAAGATTCTACTCATTTAGATATAAGCGTACACGGCGAGCAGGACAAAGCAATTACTGATGCGAAGCTCACGGCTCAAGTTCAGCTACCAGATGGCAGTAACAAAACCCTACAAGTTCCTTATAATAACGACGAGAAGCAATATTCAGCAAAGCTACCTGCAACTGCAACGGGAGAGTATAAAGTTGTGATTCAAACGGATGTCAAAGGTGAAAAATTTAATGGTCGCTTTACCTTCAAGCGATAATTAATAGCAAGTGGTAGCAATAAGATAACGTCAAAACCTAGAAGTTCTTTCGCCATTGGTAACGCTTTAAGGATAGTATTAATGTCTCACAATCACAGTCATAGTCACGGATACAGCCACGAACCGACTAATTACAACCGTGCCTTCATTATTAGCGTTGCTCTCAACACTGGATTTGTTGTCATTGAAGTAGTTTATGGGTTGGCTGCCAATTCCCTTGCCCTACTTGCCGATGCTGGTCACAATTTGAGTGATGTTCTAGGTTTGTTACTTGCCTGGGGAGCAAGCTTCCTCGGTCGTCGCCAACCAACGCAACGCCGCACTTACGGGTTACGTCGCTCTTCTATTTTGGCAGCTCTATTAAACGCTATCCTCGTACTTGTAGCTTCTGGCGCTGTTGCCTGGGAAGCCATACAGCGTTTTGCTCAACCTAGTCCAGTATCAGGTAGTACAATTATCGGCGTGGCTGCGGTAGGTATTGCCATCAATATGGGAAGTGCTTTAATGTTCTTGTCGGGTCGTGAAAGAGACTTGAATATTAGGGGAGCCTTTATTCACTTAGTTGCTGACGCGGCGGTGTCTTTGGGTGCAGTCCTAGCTGGTATTGCGATTGTTACCACTGGTTGGCTATGGTTTGACCCTGTTGTGAGTTTGATGATTGTTGTCGTGATTGTTGTCAGTACTTGGCAATTATTCCAAGAATCTTTCAACTTGGTTACGGATGCCGTACCAGCAGGTATTGAACCACTTGCAGTCCGTACATTTTTGGCTGAACTTCCTGGTGTATCTAGTGTTCATGACTTGCACATCTGGGCGATGAGTACCACAGAAACAGCTCTCACTGCTCACTTAATTATGCCTGCTGGAAATCCTAGTGATGCTTTTTTAGTTCAGGTAAATCAACAACTTCACGACCATTTTGGTATCGAACACACTACAATTCAGATAGAAACAGGCGATCCAAGTTATCCATGTCCTCTTGCTCAAGAAAACGTGGTTTAAATCAATTTAGTTGAGTATGTGGATAGAGAATTTGGTGGCGATCGCATTTAGAGCAATTACTGTGACCGAATACCTAATCATCTTAGCTTTGTGAGAACAAATCCCCAAAGTAATAGTTATTTAAGTAAAATTGCTGATTTTAATATATACCAAAATAACTAAATTTAGAAACAATTCTATAAAATACTGATTTTTCATCTTAATTTCATCATGTTTTTGTAAAGTAGAGTTTAGAGATTTAAAGGGTAAATCTTATAGCTCTTTAAAATACCACAGTTGTCTCACTAAATTATGGGTGCAACTATAATTTTGATGCTTATAAATTAAGATGAAATCAAAGTCATCATCTCAAAAGATGAGCTTTATTCCTCGCTCTATCCTGCGGACGATAGGAAAATTTCAACAGACTTTAGATCCAAATGCCGAAGCAAAGGTTATTGAAGAGTTTCGCACTTCTCGACTTCAAACAATTTCCTCTGTCCGTTTTTTGTTAATTTTGATTGTAGTTCCATTACTTATAAATCAGCTTTCTCGAAACTTTGTAATCACTCCCCTCGTTGAGAAGTTCTGGAATTCACAAGAATCACATATTTTCTTGAATTCTTCTCAAGAAGAAAAAGCTTTAGCGGAACTCAAGAGATTTGAGCAAAGTGTTTATTTTGAAGCTAGAATAAGTAAAATCAGCACATTCTCTGACGAGCTTGTTCAAAAGAAGATTAAGAAAAAAGCTATTGCGTTAGTAGCAGAAAATAAAATTAAAAGTATTAATGCAGTAACAAATGTTTTTACAGATATACTTACAGCTATCACATTAATAATCTTAATCTTAACAGGTAAGCAGCAGCTATCCATTCTTATGTCTTTTGCTGGCGATATAACTTATAGTCTAAGCGACTCTGCTAAAGCTTTTTTAATTATTCTATCTACAGATATATTTGTCGGTTTTCACTCTCCTTATGGTTGGCAAATAATTATAGAAAATACTTTCCAACATTACGGTTTACCAGAAAACAAAAGCCTTACTTCTTTATTTATTGCTACTGTTCCAGTAATCATGGATACAGTCTTCAAATATTGGATATTTCGCTATCTCAATCGCAGTTCTCCTTCAGCCGTGGCTACTTACCGTAACATGAATGAATAATTTTTATTAAAGATATTTTCATATCAACAAAAAATACTAAAATTATGCCGATTTGTAACATGATAACAACAACGTCAAATATTAAATTCAGCACAGATATAGTTCGTAATTATCTGCAAGATATTGTTCGTGTACCATTGTTGACTTATGAGGAAGAAATTGTATATAGCAAAAAGGTACAGCAGATGATTGTCTTACAGAAAAAAAAGGAAACTTTGAAGAAACACCTCAATCACGAACCATCTCAAAAAGAATTAGCTCAATACGTACAACTTAGTGAAATGGAAGTGAAGGAAATTTTTCAGAAAGGTACACAGGCAAAGCAAAAGATGATCGCAGCAAATCTTCGTTTAGTAGTTTCTATTGCCAAAAAATATCAAGGACGAAATTTGGAGTTTATGGATTTAATTCAGGAAGGTTCACTAGGTTTAGAGCGTGGTGTAGAGAAATTTGACCCCACTCGTGGCTATAAGTTTTCTACCTATGCTTATTGGTGGATTAGCCAGGGAATGACACGAGCAATATCTCAGCAATCACGAACTATTAGACTGCCAATTCATCTTACCGAAAAGTTGAATAAACTTAAAAAAGTGCAAAGGGAATTATCTCAAAAACTAAAGCGCAGTCCTAGTATGTCTGAAATTGCAGAAAAGATGAAATTAAACCCTGCTCAAATCCGCGAACTGCTGATGATATCTCGTCAACCTGTTTCATTAGATAAACAAGTGGGCGATAACGAAGACACAGAATTGCAAGAACTTTTAACAGAAGTTCCAGAAGCCTTGCCTGAAATCCAAGTAACTCAAAATTTAATGCGTCAAGATATCTATCTCTCACTGAAAGAATTAACTCCACAGCAGCAACAAGTCCTAATTTTGCATTATGGCTTGGAAGATAATTGCGAACTCACCTTGACGCAGGTAGCTCAACATCTCAACATTAGTGAAAGCAGAGTTCGTTACTTAGAAAAACAAGCACTGAGTTACCTCCGTCGTTGCCAAACAAATCTACGAGAGTATATTTTCACTTAAATGTATGACAAAACATCAGTATGAACATCTTACTTCTTCAACTGTTTGTCAACATCGTTAGAAGCTGAAACAAAGTTAGAGAGAGTTTTGAGATTATAAAAAAGTATACATTTCCGAAAGGATTATAGCTTCATCAAAGGTCACTTATTTGTTTTTTTTAATAAATCTCTATAACTAGCTAAAATTTCACCCAAATTTCATCTCACTTTGTCAAGCTATTAAGAGGTAACATCTTTCACTGAAGATGATTCTGATGATTGATGAATTTAGTAAAGTGATTATAAGAGCGCAATGAATAGAACACTGACATACACTGCTATTTTTGCCTTGACTATGGCAGTTTTAGTTCCAGCTACTTATGCAAATCCTACACCACAATCTAGTAACTTTCCTCATGTTATTAGCTTGGTAGAATTTCCCCAGGGTATTCGCCACGCGAGGATTATGAGACATACCTTAAAAATAGCAGTTCCCGAAAATAGCAAGGCTATTTCTCAGCTACTTATCGAAGCTCCAGCTAACATTGTTCTCAGAGAGAATATTGATGCATCCGATCAATCCGGTAAAAAATTTGCTGCAAAAGTTTCTATTCAAGGCAAAAAAGCTACGCTAGAGTTTGCCGAATCAGCCGCTCCTGGAACTGTCATAATTGTAGAAATGAATAATGTTAAAAAAACAGCAGTGACTACTGGTGATAAGTTCTACAAGATATCTACCATTCTCGCTGGCATGAATGTAGAGTTACCAATTGGTATTGCTCAATTGCGTGTAATTTAATGAACAAATTACTAAAATACATCTGCTGATTATGAAAGTTTTGCTTGTTGAAGATGAGCCGGATCTGGGTGCATCGATTCAGCGAAAGTTGAGTAAAGAAAAATATATTGTTGACTGGGTTTTGGATGGAAATGAAGCCTGGATTTATCTAGAACATAATTGGACTCAATATACACTGGCGATTTTTGATTGGTTGTTACCAGGAATGTCAGGTTTAGAACTGTGCAAGCGTTTACGAGTTCGGGGCAATGCTTTGCCTGTACTGATGCTAACTGCTAAAGATAGCATGGCAGATAAGGTAGCTGGACTAGATGCAGGGGCAGATGATTATTTGATCAAGCCGTTTGGTATGGCAGAACTACTGGCACGGTTGCGTGCCTTGCAACGGCGAGCTTCTTTTGGAGACGCATCGCTTACGTCCCAGATCCAGCCTTTACAATTGCAAGTTGGTGGACTTATTTTAGACTGCGGTAATTGTACAGTTTCTCGACAGTACCCGAATGGTGAAAATAAGGTAATTTATTTAACAAAAAAAGAATTTCAGTTATTAGAATACTTGATGAAACGTCCTAATACAGTTATTACCCGCGACCAAATTTTAAATCATCTGTACGCCTTTAGTGCAGAACGCGTTAGTAATGTAGTAGCAGCTCAAATCCGACTTTTGCGTCGCAAATTATCGGAATATGGTTGTGATGGGCTAATCGAAACTGTTCCTAGTATGGGTTATCGTTTCAATCCTGGCAATGCAGATTCGACTATTTCGTAAGACTCGCTGGCAATTGGCTACCTGGTATGCGGTAGTTATGGCTCTAATTCTGTCCTTATGCGGTTTTGTGGTTTACAAGGTAATCATTGATGCTTATGTGGCTTCTATCAACCGGGAACTGGAATCGGTAGCAGGTACACTACATGATGTAATTGAACCAACTTTGAAACAACCTGGTATTACAGAGCTAGTTTTCCAGCAGGTTTTACCAAATATTTGTTTAGCTGAGTCCAGTTGTCCTACCCAAAATATCCTGAGTCACAGTCAAAGCACCCATAATGAACACGGCATTTTTAGTACTGTATACAAAGAGAAGCAATATTACATCCGTTTTGTCGATGGTTCAGGACGGTTAATTGCAGTGGCAGGTTTCCAAGCTAATGAACTGCCACCGACTGTGGAAACCCAAGTGTGGCAAACAGTGAAAGACTTGCAGGGTAATCGTTACAGTCAAAAGTCTCTACTGCTGCACACTCAAGATAATCAAGATTGGGGCTATATTCAGGTAGGGCGCAATCTCAATGACCTTGATAATCGTCTCGCTGCTTTGAAATTAATTTTGGCGGTGGGCTTGCCAATTACGGTATTGTTAGTTGGCGGTTCTAGTTGGTGGCTGGCAGGGTTAGCAATGCAGCCAATTGACTCTTCGTATAAACAAATGCAACAGTTTACGTCTGATGCTTCTCATGAGTTGCGTACTCCTCTAGCAGCGATTAATGCAACGGTAGAAACTTTATTTGATATGGAGTATCTGTCTGAGGAGGCGCGAGATATTTTGGCATCTATTCAACGTCAAAATCATCGACTAGCTGAACTAGTTCAGGATATGCTGTTATTGTCTCGATTAGAACAGCAAACGCTAGCGACACAACAAACACATTGCTGTCTGAATATTTTGATTAATGACCTGATAGAAGAATTTTCAGCGTTAGCGGCTGCGGCTTCTTTGCAGCTAACATCTTTGGTGTTATGCCAAGAGCTTTTATACGTGATGGGAGATGAAGATCAACTGTTGCGTGTGCTTTCTAATCTAATTGCCAATGCTATTCAATACACCCCTGCTGGCGGTTATGTAACTGTTATCCTCAAACGCAGCAACGGTCATGCTGTAATTGAAATTCAAGATACAGGTATTGGTATTGCATCGCACGAACAAAAGCGGATTTTTGACCGTTTTTATCGAGTGAATAGCGATCGCTCGCGTCGTACTGGTGGATCTGGATTGGGATTAGCGATCGCGCAAGCAATTGTTCAGGCTCATGGAGGTAGTATACAGGTGCAAAGCCAACTTGGTAAGGGTAGCACTTTCATCGTTCACTTACCCTTGACAGACGAAGCGAGCGATCGCGTCGTACTGAGGGATCTGGATTTGGGTTAGCGATCGCGTAAGCAACTGAGAATTGAATACTCTCCTAGAGGATATAGTAGAATGAACTCCTCTTTTCTATGCTCTGGGTGCATACATGATAATTAACACACTCAGTAGCGCCAAACAAGCTCCTAGCATATCGTAGTGATCTGGAGCTACCCCATCTACTTTCCAACCCCAAAGCATTGCCAGCACAATAAATACCCCTCCATAGGCAGCATACACTCTACCAAAGTTAGCAGGCTGGAGAGTAGCAAGCATACCGTATAAAGCTAACCCAATACCTCCGGCAATTCCCCACCAGAAAGGCTTTCCATCCTTTAACCATTGCCAGATAAGATAGCCACCGCCTATCTCAAACAAGCCAGCCCATATGAAGTTAAGTAAGGACTTTAGTATTTCTTTCACTCAAGAATATCCTATCTATTATAAAGATTCTTTACGAACTTCAAATTTTATTAGATTTGTGTTCTTGCAAAAGTATAAAAAAACACGGTAGTTATAAGTGGTAAAACAAGATTTTTACTTTTTAAATCTTGAGGAGATTAATATTCATGCCAGATTATTTCAAATTATGAGAGAATATGAAAAAATAAATTATGAAAAGAATATGAGAACATTTTATAGCAAAGTAAATGACTCCTCCAGAAAACAGACCTAGCTTACCAGAGGTTCACCGTAGTATTAGAGTCCCCAACAGCAACAGCTTTATTGCCAAAATGCTGGCTTATGCAGGGCCAGGGTTTTTGGTTTCAGTGGGATACATGAACCCTGGCAACTGGGCTACAGACATTGCTGGGGGGTCAAAGTTTGGATATACACTGTTAACAGTGATCTTGCTGTCCAATCTGATGGCCATATTGCTGCAATCTTTGTGTGTGCGATTGGGAGTTGCTACGGGGCGAGATTTGGCGCAGGCTTGTCGAGATTATTTCAAACCAAGAGTAAGCTTTTGTTTGTGGATACTGTGCGAGATTGCGATCGCTTGACCATTTTGTTGCTGCTGATAAATGCGGCGGCAGGTATTTAAAATATCTAAGTTTTCTTGATTTACTGACATGGCACTAAAGAATATACTCCACTTAGCAATGATTTAGCGACAGCGTAACACATTGCTGTATTGGTGATCCCTTTCTGATTCTCTTGAGCGATCGCCCATAGCTGAGATAGTTGTAAGCGATGCCTTCTCTACGAGACGCTCTGCGAACGGCAAAGCTTCGCTAACGCAGTCGAATTCAAATAGCATAGAAGCAGACAACCAAACAACTACCTATGACTCCACAATTTGAAGCGGCGATCGCTGCCATCCAACTACTCTCATCTACAGAGCGCCAGCAACTGCTGCAAATCCTCACCCAAAACTCAAATTCTCAACCCGATCTTCAAACCCTTAGTACCCAGTTCTTGCAAGGTACTATGCTCAAGCAGTTACTTGCTAACCATTCTCCTACAACTGTTGATCACCTCAAAGACCTGGCTACCGATTTTTGGCCGGAAGAAGACTCTATTGAAGATTTTCTCACGTTTGTGCGACAACAGCGCCAAGAGGCGATGTAACTAAACTCCCATGAGTCTTGTTCTGATTGATACTGATATTGCTTCCTTCATTTTCAAAGGTAGTGATTATGCCGACCCTTACCAGCCACTTTTGAGTGGTCAGCAATTGGCATTGTCATTCATGAGTGTCGCTGAACTATTTCAGTGGGCAATCTTACGTCAGTGGGGCGATCGTCGTCTCACCCAATTAGAACAATACCTCTCGAATTACCTGATTATTCCAGTGGATCAACCTCTTTGTCAAGAATGGGCAGAGGTTCGTGCATATCGACAAAGCGTGGGACGACCAATTTCGCCCCAAGATGCGTGGATTGCTGCAACGTCCATACGCTACGACTTACCGTTAGTCACTCACAACATCAAAGACTTCCTAGAAATTCCTAATCTACGGCTTATTACCCCGTCATCCTAATTAGACAGCGTTTGCGCGATCGCTGTTAGGCATAAGTTGAAGGAGCGATCGCTCATAGCTGGGGGCGCTACTTTTGAAATCCAAGTTTCAGGTTCAAACTTTAATCCCCACCTCCCCATCTCCCCATCCCCCCATCCCCCCATCTCCCCACCTCCCCATCTCCCCACCTCCCCATCTCCCCATCCCCCCATCTCCCCACCTCCCCATCTCCCCATCACCCCACCTCCCCATCTCCCAATTCTCATTCAGTTGCGGATATGTTGATCGTCGGTTGATAATTTGTCTGGGTTGAACTCTTGATAAATTGCTAAGGTTTCTTGATTGACACGGGCTACACTTAAGCGCTCAAGGTTATGTGTAGCTTGTTGTTTCCATCTCTGCAATACTTCGGGACTACTGAGTAATTCTCTCAGAGCGATCGCTAAGGCGTGATTATCTGCAGGTTGGACTAACAGACCTGCTTTTCCGTGATCTAATGCTTCGGGAATTCCGTCTACGTTGCTGGCGACGATCGCACAACCGGCTTCGCGGGCTTCAGGAATTACCAGGGGTGAGGGATCCCGGTGGGAAGCGAGGACAAAAATATCTGTGGCTAGCATATAACTTTGTGGCTCTGGCTGGAAGCCTTCAAAATGGATGCAGTCGCTGACGCCGCTATTTTGCGCCTGGGCTTCAAATATTGTCCTATCAGGGCCATTTCCCACAAGATAAAGATGTGTTTGCGGAAAATCGGTCGCAATTTCCGTAAAAGCACTGATTAATTCGGCAATTCCTTTACGTTTATACATCCCAGCGACAGTGGTAATCGCTGGGCGTTGCAGTTGTGCTGGTCGATACTGTTCTAAACTGCGAGTGCGGACGCTACCTAGAGTGCCATTGGCTACCACTCGCAATCTTTGGGCGGGGATACCTCGCTGTATCATTGATTGGGCGACAGCATGGCTAACGGCGATGACGCGATCGGCTAAACCCATGAGGACGGCGCTGCGCTGGAATTCGTTATGTACTGTGGAGATGAGCGCATAGACAGAGGAAGCTTTCAAGATTCTGCCTAATACCACTCCTGTCATCATATGTGCATGGACAATATCTGGTTGAAATTGTTTGATGATTTTTCGATAGCGCCAAGTAGCTTTGATTAATTTGATTGGCGTTCTCGTTTGATCCAATGAAAAATGTTGGACTCCATAGCGGGCTAGTAATGCTTCATATTCTCCCCCAGATGAAGCTACAGCGACATCGTGACCGTTTTTTGCTTGTATACAAGCTAGATCAACAGCGACGTTAACGATGCCGTTACCAATTTCTTGGACGTGGTTTAAAATATGTAGTACACGCATCAGACCCAGTGTATATTATTCAAATTACCATCAATACATTCACAGGTAGTCGCCACTATCCAGTAAATAACCGCAAAATTATTTACTGACTAAAAATTCTTCAGTTCTGACTATTCTCGGTAAATCATAGTTCTTCACTAATTCATAATAGACAGCCATTGTTTCGGCATAGACCCGCGTAGTGCTGAATCTTTCTAGGTTTTGCGTGGCTTTATATTGCCATTTTTGCAGTTGTTTGGGGTGGCTGAGTAGTTGGAAGAGTGCATTTGCTAAGGTGTGGCTATTTTGGGGTGGAACCAAAAGACCAGCCTGTCCATAATCTAGGGTTTCGGGAATGCCGTCTACATCGCTAGCAACTATAGCACAGCCAGCTTCCCGCGCTTCTGTCAAGACTAAACCAAAGGATTCGCAGTGTGAAGCGAGGACGAAAATATCTGTGGCTAGCATATAGCGTTGTGGCTGTGCTTGAAAGCCTTCAAAATGAATGCGATCGCTCACAGGTGTATTCTGCGCCAGCGCTTCAAATATGGGGCGATCGGGGCCGTTTCCCACTAAGTATAAATGTGCTTGGGGAAAGTCAGCGGCAATTTTGACGAAGGCGGTGATTAATTCTACGATACCTTTGCGGGTGTACATGCCGGCGACGGTGGCGATCGCTGGTCGTTGCAGAGGTAAAGGTTGATACTCCCTTATTTTTTGATGTCTCGGACTACTTAAAGTGCCGTTAGATACCACCCGCAGCTTGTTTTTAGGTATCCCGCGCCGCACCATCGCCCCAGCTACAGCCTGACTGACTGCGATCACGCGATCAGCTAACCCCATGAGTACAGCACTGCGCTGAAACTCGTTATGTACGGTAGAAACTAAACTATATTCACTACTATTCCTCAGCAATCTTGCTAATAAAACACCAGTCATCATATGTGCATGAACAATATCTGGTTGAAATTCTCTAATAATTTCTTGATAATGCCAAGCAGCTTTAATTAGATTTATTGGTGTTCTAGATTGATCTAGTGCCAAATGTTGGACACCATAATTTGCTAATAAAATTTCGTATTCTCCACCAGATGAAGCCACTGCTACATGATGACCATTTTCAGCTTGCAAACAAGCCAAATCTACAGCCACATTAACAATTCCATTACCGATTTCTTGTACATGATTTGTTAGATGTAAAATTCGCATTTAATTTGTCTCCACAGAAAGCACTTGCAGCCAATTTATCTACAAAAACCTACTAGAATTCAGATTTAAAAAATATTTCCTCGCTGCCTAAAAAGCCTTGAATGAAGCCACGAGGAAGATTTACAATTTGAGAATGATAAGAAGAAATCGCTCTGATTTTTTTGTCTTGCACTGATACTATAGAAAAGCAAGCAGTCGCAGCGATATCTGACAGTTTCAGCATGAGTAACAGCGGTGCTCTCCAGAATAACCAAACAGGATATTCAATCAGGTCAACTGAAATTTTTGCTTGGATAATGGCTTGTTTAACTAATTCATATGTAGCCTCATGATCTCGATGACAGTCTTGATGATGAGGTACATAAACTTCCTCTGGTTGATGCTGCACGAGGAGTGCAGTTATTTGGGCAATTGTTTGTTGCTTTTCCTCTAGAGTTAAATCAGGTAAAGTTCCATCTGGTTTTTCTAAAAAGTGAATAGCTGATGGTTCCACTCCTAAAATTTGTAGTGCTGTTAGCGCTTCTTGTTTACGAGTTTGGATAATTTTATGTTGATAATTTGGCTCTGCGTTAGCCGCGCCCTGACCATTTGTGAGAAAAGTTACAATTACTGGTACACCGTATTCTCGTTTTAGCGCTATCATTCCACCACAACCAAATGTTTCGTCATCTTGGTGAGGAGAAAATACCATTGCTGATTTCTGAGTAAATTTTAATATCTGATTTTTATGACTCGAAATCCACAGGCATATTAAGCGGGAATGGAAATGTTGTATTTTCTCAATCCATACCTTTGGTAGATGTTTTTGCAATTGCTGTAAATATTTTTTCATCCTCGTTATTAGAGCTAGATGTTGTATTTGTATAATTAAATCATCTAGCTCTAACATAGTAGGTTAAATTTACATGTTAAATATAATTTTTAGATAAATATTCTGTATCTATATCAACAACATTTTCAGTAAAAAAATTACCTAAAAATTTTAAGGACACAACATTGTTGTGTCCCTAATTGTGTGTTAGATATTGTTACAAACAAAAAACAAAAAAGAACAATTTTAGCCAGTGAACTGTATTTGTAGCGTCTATGTTTTAAAGCGATATAAAATCACTTTTGCTTTCCAATCTTCTTCGACAAAAACTAGATATTCACCGTTGGAACGGCGAAAAGCGCGGACACCGTGGGGTATATCAACCCAGCCGCTTTCTCCTGCGACTTCTGGGCCGGGTTTGATTGTTTTTACTAATGCTCCTGTTGTGGCATTGTAAACATATACTTGCGGGTTTTTCACTGTGACTGCAAATAGATAGTCACCCGCTACACTCATAGCTGCGGTGGAGATTTCGCGCTTCCCAGTTTTGTCATAAGGTATCACAGTTCGCCAGCGGGGTTTAGTATTTCCTTTACTCCAGTTGTCAAAGCGGACAATCTCTGAGCCGACAACGCGAGTGTCATCACCATTCTGCGGATTCTGGGCCGTAAAACCTGACAAATACATGGTGTCGGTTTCGGGAAAATACTCAATCCGGCGCAAATCAGTAAATATACTGGGAGTTTTTTGCTTTCGCATAGAACTGTAGGTATAAATCGGATTACCGTTGGCGTCTAATCCTTGCAATGGATAGCGACGGATACCATCTTGAGTGCGGAGGGTTTTCCAGACGTCACCTCTGCTATCGACCCACCATCCGCCGATGTAAGGATAATCTTGATGGCGATCGTATTCGCTTTTTTCAAAAGCACCGTTACCGTTGCGATCGCGCCAGATCCATTCTCCTGTTTCTGGTTGCTGGGGGGGCCATTTTCCAGGAAGGGATTGTTTCCCATCCCCGTTTGTACCCACAAACATTCCCGCTGGGATGGCGATTTTGCTATTTTTTGTATTATCAAAACGATAAATTTGCAAAAAACTGCTATACATATCTGTGATGAACAAAAAGGGTTTACCTTTGAGGCGACGAACAAAGGTTGCATCTGGAGATGTATGCAGACGTGGATCTTGGGGATATTTAAAAGGATTTAAGGTGTAGTTTTTATAAGTCCATTTTTTCCCTGGTGGCTGATTGTAATCCATGACAAAATGTTCTTGTTTAGTAAAGATTTCTTTGCCATCAGTTTGAGGATCAACATCAGCATTATCTATAAATAATAATCCTAATAATCGCCATAGTTGTTTTCCTGATGGCGAGAATTTTCTCAAATCTGTTCCTGATTTATTGAACCCGTTACTATTAACATATATATTGCCTGTGGCGTCCGCACCTACGCCAGTTAAGCCGTAAAATTTTAAATCTTGTACTTCACCAGGAACACCACCATAAACTCCATTTTTATTACCAAAAGTAGCGACTTGGACTGGTTCACCTGTGATTTTATAAATCAAAACTTGCTGTAGCGGGCCATTTTCTGTGACTAAAAGTCTACCTTGATGGTCTACGGCGATCGCTGTCGGATCTACAATATTTTGAATTTGCTCTGGTAATTGTTTTCCGGTTGGGGAATAATGGATAATTTTAGCAGGTTCTTTTCCAGTTTTTCGTTGAATTACCCAAAGATTTGCTTGTTTATCAACAGTTATTACTCCTGGTCTAGTCACGCTAAAGCTACGGATTTCTTTCATGGAATCTGGATGAAAAACCCGAATTTTATTAGCAGCAAAATCACTCACATATAATTCTTTCCCCGCAGTTGCTAATCCAGTCACTTCACTTTTAGTGCTGATAATTAACATACTTTTATCCCAGCCATTTCCCCCTGTAAAAGGTGCAGGTTTTCCAGATAAATCGTAGCGTCTGACGCAATACCAAGTTTTACCATCTGGGGGATAACCTTCATCCACTTTGCCAATTGCACCCTGACTCATGGCAATATAAACATATTTGTTATTCGCTGTTACCGCTTTACCGCCAGCACGATTCCAACCGTGGAGATCATCAAGCATTCCTACAGGATTAGCATCTTTATAAATTCCCGCTTCCCTACCAGCTTCATCCCAAATACTATTAGTATAAACAGTGCCGTCAGCAGCAACATACATCCCATCTATATTATTCTGTACCCACTTTTTTCCACCACCGAAAGTATTACCTATCCACGATGTTTTATATGTATTTGTAGGTGCGCCATTTACAGTCCATAGCGTTGTGGTACTAACATAAGTAAAAATAAATCCAATAATTAGACAGAGCAAGAATGTAAATAGTTTTTCTTGGCGTAAGTGTCTGTCACGAGAGATTCTTTTGAGCCGACGATTGATATTTTGTTGTAAACGTCGCAGTTTTCGTACTGACCTATTTTTCATAAAGCTTCTGGTTTTATATTGCTTTTAAACTCATGAATTGTGCAACAACGAATTAGTTAAAAGCCAGAAATAAAACAATTTTTCTAGCGGCTGACTAGTAACTAATGAAATTTAATGCAATCAACACAAGTTCAGAATAAAAGTTAATTAATTCTAGGATAGACTGCTGGCAATAGTAACTTTTACAAGAAATAGCTAAATACAAAAACTTCAGGGTAAATTAAATTACTATCACCTGAGCGATTTATCTTTTTCTCTATCCCCAACTTTTGCCAGAAGTCTAGTTGCAACTTTTATGAATTGGTATGTTTATTTACCCACTATCACTGAAGATTCTCTAACTGAGAGATGAATAGTTATTTAGACTTAATAACCCATCTTTTTGTGAGCAGGATATCTACATAGATAACAAATGTTTGATGTTAAATAAATCAAGTTCACACAAATTTTATAAAAATCATATGTGTTTTTAACTTTAAATCACAGAATATTTGTGCAAGTATTAATAGCTACTTTTTTGATTGAGAATAATAGTAAATTTAAACACAAATGGTTTTAAGTAGTTAGAAATCATACAACTTCATTGACACTAGGAAATAAATAATTTATATTTGGTGCTTTCATGAAGGATGAAGGATGAAGGATGAAATTACTTTATTTATCAAGGGGGCTGTAATTGAGGAAAAAGCTTAATTTTTTTGTCCACGGCTTTTGTTTTTATCCTTTACAGTTCATACTTATTTCGTTAAAAATGACTAAATATAATTAACAGCTAAAGAGATTTAATGTTGAGATGTTGATAAATACAAACATACTCAACACATTACAGGAGAAAATATATATGGAAGATGATAAAAATAAATTTGCAGCCAAGTCTGCATCTATTCTGACTTTAGGAACTGGTTGGTTTCCCCAAAGTCCTGGAGGATTGGAACGCTATATTTATGAATTAACTCATCAATTAGCAGCAAATCAAGACCTAGTAGAATTATGTGGCGTCGGTTTACCGGAAACTCAAGCGAATTTGTCGATTAAATTAACTAATTTAGCTGCTGTAGATAGCGCAATTTGGCAGAGACTATGGTCTATTCGTAGTAATTTTCAGAAAACTCGGTTAGGGAAACCAGATGCAATTAATTTGCATTTTGCATTATATAGTTTTCCTATTTTAGATATTCTTCCGAAAGGAGTACCAATTACTTTTAATTTTCATGGACCTTGGACTGCTGAGAGTGAAGAGGAGGTAGCTAGTCGGAGATTTAGTACTTGGGTCAAACGCAAGGTAATAGAAGAAAATACTTTTAACCACTGCGATCGCTTTATAGTTCTCAGTCAAGCATTTGCCAATATTCTACATCAAAGATACCAAATTCCCTGGCAAAAAATTCATATCATCCCCGGTGGAGTTGATATTAATCGGTTCCAAACAAATTTATCACCGCAAGCAGCCAGAATCAAGTTAGGCTGGTCTGAAAATCGCCCTATTTTATTTACATCTCGGCGCTTAGTACATCGAGTTGGACTTGACAAATTGTTGCAAGCAATAGCAATAATTAAGTTGAGAATTCCTGATGTTTGGCTAGCGATCGCAGGTCGTGGTCACATCCAAAGTATACTACAACAACAAGTTATTGAATTGGGACTAGAAAACAACGTTAAATTTTTAGGTTTTCTCCCCGATGAAGATTTACCCATAGCCTACCAAGCTGCTAATTTAACTATTATGCCTAGTCAATCATTTGAAGGATTTGGATTAGCAATAGTAGAATCTCTAGCCTGTGGAACTCCAGTTTTATGCACTCCTGTTGGAGGAATGCCGGAAATTATATCACCCTTTTCACCAGATTTAATTACTAGTTCTACTGAAACAATAGCTATTGCTGAAAAATTAGAACAAGTGCTCCTACAAAAAATTAATATACCTTCCCGTGAGCAATGTCGCCAGTATGCTATTACTAACTTCGACTGGCGGATAATTGCTCAAAAAGTCCGCAATATCCTCTTAGCTGAAAAAATTTAATTAGTTATTAGACCTCTTATAAAAGTCCTTCTTTGCGTTCTCATTAATATGATGAAACTTCTATTTTTAGATCAAAGTGGTAAGCCAGGGGGCGCAGAATTATGTTTAATTGATATTGCTAAACCTTACCGCGATCGCTCTCTTGTGGGTTTATTCGTTGACGGCCCTTTTAAAAGTTTATTAGAACAGCATCAAATCCCTGTTACCGTTTTTGCTACCCAACCGATTACAGTTCGCAAATCCAGCAATTTATTCCAAGGATTGGGTAGTTTAAAACAACTCATACCTCTACTAATTGAAGTAGTCAAAACAGCCCGCAACTACGATTTAATTTACGCGAATACTCAAAAAGCTTTAGTTATTGGCGCCTTAGCTAGTTTCTTCTCTCGCCGCCCTTTGGTTTATCATTTACATGATATTCTTTCAAAAGAACATTTCAGTAAAACTAACCGACAAATTGCTGTAACTTTAGCTAATCGCTTTGCATCTTTAGTAATAGCTAATTCCCAAGCGAGTCAAACAGCTTTTGTCACCGCAGGAGGAAAACCAAATATCACCACTGTTGTTTATAACGGTTTTCATCCCCAAACTTACCAAATTGATGCATCAACAGTTCAAGAATTACAACAACAATTAGGATTACAAGGACAATTTATAGTCGGACATTTTAGCCGTCTCGCACCGTGGAAAGGACAGCATATTTTAATTACTGCACTTGCTCAATGTCCGCCAGAAGTGACAGCAATTTTAGTAGGTGATGCACTATTTGGTGAGCAAGATTATGTCCAACAATTACATCAACAAGTTGTAGCCCTGGGTCTAGAAAATCGTGTCAAATTTTTAGGATTCCGTGCAGATATTCCGCAATTAATGGCAGCTTGTAATTTAATAGCACATACCTCCACTTCTCCAGAACCTTTTGGTAGAGTAATTGTAGAAGCCATGCTCTCAGGAACACCCGTAGTTGCAGCTAAAGCTGGCGGTGCAATGGAATTAGTAGAACATGGAGTGAATGGTTTTCTGGTGACGCCAGGAGAACCCCAAGAATTAGCACAAGTAATTACGACTTGTTTGATGGAAACAGAAAATAGTAAAAATATCGCTAATCATGCCAGATTTACTGCTAGTCAGCGGTTTGATGTAAAAAATATTAATCAACAAATTTCGCAGTTATTAAAGCAATGGGAAATAAACATACAAAAATAGGGAAGCGGCTCAGAAAAAAGCCTTTCTCCCCTCCTACAAAACTATTAGACCTGCTTTAGGTAGGGTGTGTTAAAGCAAAGCGCAACGCACCGCTTGATTTGGTTACAAACCCACTAATTCTCGTGATTCAAAATCGGTGAGTTGTTGAGCGATCGCTAATCTAGCTTCCAATTTAGCTACACTAAACTGGTTACGCAGATATTCTACATGGGCGATCGCATTGGCTTTTTCTGATGTTAAACGGATCAAGGTGTCCATCGCTTTTTGATACTCTTGATTTATCAACAGCACTTCAAAGCGTCGCGCTTTGCGTTGAGCATCATTTTTCAAGTCTATTTCAAAAGCTGCAGTGCGATCAGCGTTACCCTCAAATCGGTTAATCTGTTGCTGAACCGCCATCAACTGAGAGTCTATTTCATTCACCCGTTGAGCAGCTTGCACAATTACACCTGGATAATGACTCAGTTGCATCATTAAATCATCTTCCTCAAAAAAATACTTATCCGCTTACGCCACTTCTCTAAGTGGTGTAGACACAGGAACCTCTGAAAATGTCAGCGAAAGTTGTTCTGCTTGGGATACCGCAGCTTGTTCCAACACTTTCACTTCGATATTTACGCTCACTAAATAACTACCCGTATCCGCACCAACTGCTTCGGCAACTAATTTAGCAATTTCTGGACGCTTCGCAGTCAACGGATCTCTTAAAATGCAGCGATCCCATTCGTGCTTCGCAGTCGGATTGAGGCTGAAAATGTAGTGCTTAATCATAGAACTAACCGTTGAATCTATTTTTCAGAAGGCTGTCACAGAGTGGTTTTGCACTTCCCTGGGCTGTATGGGCGCTATACATTTATTATAGTACATTTGTACCGTAATGTGGGTCATTAACTCCAGAAACCCAGGTCATTTTTTCTCGTTTCTACCCAAAATTTGCAAAAATTCCGGGCGACAAGCCACACAGGGTGAATTTTATTCACGCAGGTGTCATGTTGTTTCTGGGAAAGTGTCCACAGTCCGAAAAGCCTAGACCCTTGACTCTCCTTTCCAAGATTTAAATTCCCAAGTCTTTCACTCTCAGCTTTTAGGCGTTAATGACTTTCGCCTCGCTCTCACACATTGAAGTTGCACCAGTTATGTCCTTTGAACACAATTAAATGTTAAATGTATTAAGGTATCAACAGCCTTTGCCGAATTTTTCCACAGGGACTACTATGGTGCATCAAGAACTAGATCATCAAGGTTGTCAACCTCAGTTAGAGTTAAATTTAACGAAAAAGCTGCCAAATTCAAGATTTGAGTAGATTCAGCTCAACCGCGCTAGTCTACAGACGTTTTAGTTTTCCTTCTTTGATAGAAAAAACCTATCCAGCAGACAAAGTAATAGAGCCTTGAACAAGCTATTTTTCACAGGTAAATCCTTCCAATTTATGGCTTTTGCCTTACCACTGCTAGTGTGGTGGGGATATAAGGAGGTGGAGAGCCAATTTGTACAACCGCAAGCAGTACTGGTGTTGGGCGGTTCCACGAAGTATATGGAGCGAGAAAAATTTACAGCAGATTTTGCTCGAAAACACCCAGATTTACCAATCTGGATTTCTGGCGGTAGTCCACCTAGATACACTCAAAAAGTCTTTGCTAAAGCCGGGATCGACACTAACCGCTTACATATGGACTATGAAGCTGTAGATACAGTGACAAACTTTACCACATTGGTAGATGATTTGCAAGCTCGCGGCATCAAGAGTGTTTATTTAATTACTTCGGACTTCCACATGCGTCGTGCTCGGATTATCGGCGAAATTGTTTTAGGAAGTCGCGGGATTAATTTTAAAGCTGTTCCAGTTCCTTCCGAAAAATCATCTGAGCCAATTGAAAAATCCTTCCGAGATGGAGCTAGGGCGATTTTTTGGGTAGCGACTGGTTACACAGGAGCAGATGAGCCGAAACATCGTGTTGATGCTCTTAAATGAAAGGGAATAGGGATTAGGGATTAGGGGATGGGGAGAGTCGCTCAAGCTTTGAGCTTATTACATTGTCTGTATTAAAACGTAGGGTTGGACAATCAAGGTGCTAAAGCGTTGACTCGAATTCGCATTCCACTCTTCCATCTGTGCAGTCGAGGGTTTGGAGAGTAATTGCTGATCAATCCATTGTTCTACTTGAGCAATATTATCACCTGCGATCGCTATTCCTACATCCAATAAATCTAACTGTCCCCCTACGATAATAATCGCATCTCTTTCCAGGTGAGGGATGAGCCATTCCCACTCGGCCTCATCCAAGTTTTGTGTTAATTCTGCTCTTAAATCTGCCATGACACTAATTCGTAATTCGTAATTAGAATATACTCTTTTTCTTACTCCAAAATTCACTAAACTTCTGATTTCATCTCGTCAATTTCAAATAAAGATACAATCACTCCCGCGATGGGAATCGAGATAAAGACGCCCAGCAATCCCGCAACCCTAGCACCTATTAATAAAGCAAAGAATACCACAACAGGATTAAGATTCAGCGCCCCTTGCATAATTCTCGGAGCAATTAAGTTGTCTTGTATTTGCTGGAGGACAATACAAGCTACTAATACTTTTAGCGCTAACCAAACATCTTGAGATAATACAACTACGGTAATTACACCCACACCTAATGTTGCTCCTATCCCTGGGATGATATCCAAGATTCCCACTATCACTGATAAAATTAAGGCGAATGGTACTTGTAATAGCAAGAAAACGATTAAACTTGAACTTGTTAAAAATAAAGTTAATATTAGCTGTCCTTGGAAAAAGCTTAAAAAACTGCGTCGCATGATGCTGGTAAATCTACTGCGGCGATGTTTGGGAATGACTTTGACAATTAAATACCAAAGCTTTTCACCATCTAATAGCATGAAAAAAGCTACTACTGCAATTAAAATAAAAGTAACAAAATTAGTCAAAAATTGTTGCAAAATAGCTAAACTAGTGACTACAGAATTAACAGCTTGATTCCGTAATTGTTCTTCAATTAAACTTAAATCTATTTGCAAATTTCGGTTACGCAAAAACTCTTCAATTCGTTCTAATAGCGGTAGTAAAGAAGTTAGAAAAACCGATATACTATCAACTAGTTGTTGTCCTTGAGAGAGGACCGCTAACCCGATGGTGATTGTTAAGCCGCCAAGCAAGACAACACTGAGCAAAAAAACCACAACAACTGCTACAGCTCGAGGTACAAAACGCTGTAACCACCTAACAGGATAACTGAGTAAAAAAGCTAAAATCGCAGCGAAGGCAAAAATCACAATCACTGCTTCAAAATAAGCTAAAAGTTGTACAATTGCCCAACCACAAGCGACTAACAACAAAAAGCGGACTAACGCCAAATTATTTAATCGTTCCCAAATATTTTTGGCTTCTAAGCCGCTCATAGTACTTTCGGAGAATGGTGAACGGGTAATAAATTACCTTTGTTTGCACAAATAACAACCCTATTGCTCACAATCAGCTTAAAGGAAGACAAAGGCGATCGCAACATCCCAAAAGCATACTTCCAGCCTGTGGAAATCACCGCCCTAAATCATGCATCCGATTAATTATGGCTGCACAATCAAGTGTCAACTGCTGTAATTCCTCCTTACGAGTGGAACCAGGAGCGTCAATTAATTTACCGATTCTCACAGTGATGGGAACAGCTTGCGGGATTGGCGAGCCTTTTTGTAAAATTTTCTCAGTCCCCCATAAACTCACTGGTAATATGGGTACATTTGCTTTGGCTGCTACCAATAATGCTCCTCGTTTCGGGTCTGTAATCCGAGCGTCTGGAGTCCGAGTACCTTCCAAGAAAACACCAGCAGCCCAGCCATTTTCTATACATTCTAGGGCAGAACGGATAGCAGCGCGATCGCCTGTACCTCTACTCACTGGGTAAGCACCATATAACTCAATCACCTGGGCCAAGACGGGAACTTTAAACAATTCTTCCTTAGCCATATACGCCACCGGGCGACGCACACAACTAGAGATAATCGGCGGATCAAAATAGCTAGCATGATTACTCACTACCAACAAAGGCCCAGATTGCGGTACATTTTCCGCACCGTGAATCTGAACTCGAAAGTAAGTATGCAGCATAGGACTAATAACTGACCACTTAAAAGCGTGATACAGCGCCAGACTGAGCAATGGTTCGCGGCTTCGGCTCATAAAGGGAGAGGTGGGTGTGGGGAGTGTGGGGAGATGGGGAGATGGGGTGATGGGGTGGTGGGGTGATGGGGAGAAAAAGAATTTACGCTTCCGCAACAATATTCCCCCTCCTCCTACCCTTCCTATTCTCTATTCCCTAACCTCTAACCCCTAACCCCTAACTAGGTAATTCAGCAGCAGTACGCACGTTTTCTAAGGTTAGATTAGAAACGGTACGTTTAATCAAGCCAGTGAGGACATTACCAGGGCCAATTTCCACAACTCGCTCGATACCGTTGGCTGGTAGTTGTAAGGAAATTTCTCGCCATCTGACTGAGCCGGTCATCTGTTTGATGAGGCGTTGTTTTAACTCCTCTGGGTTAACTGATGGCAGCGGCTCCACATTAGATAATACTGGAACAACTGCAGGCTGAAATGTCACAGATTCCAAAATTTCTTGAAATTCTGTGGCTGCGGTGGCGACTAAGGGCGAGTGAAAGGCGCCAGAAACTTTCAGGGGAATAGCTCGTTTTGATTTAACTTGTGACATCACCGCTTGCACAGCCTCAGTGGTGCCAGAAATAATCACTTGTGCGGGGCTGTTGTCATTAGCCAAGACTACATCTGGTGTTTGTGCAATGACTTTTGCTAATTGTTCTTGGTCAAAATTCATCAACGCCGCCATCATCCCACCTGAGGCGCTATCCATGAGTTCGGCTCGGCGCTTGACTAAGTGTAACCCCGCAGACCACTCAAAAACGCCGGCGATATAAAGAGCGATGTATTCACCCAAACTATGACCAGCAACTAAATCTGGTTTGTGTCCCCGTTCCCGAAGCAGGTCAGCGAGAATGGTTTCTACAACATAAAGACTAGGTTGGGTGTAAAGCGTGCGTGATAGTTGTTCGATATCACTTTTACACACATCTGTCACCGACCAACCAAGAATAGTCTCAGCTTGAGCAAATTTATCTTGAGCTGAGGGTATATCTAATAAATCTACTCCCATACCTTGGGCTTGAGAACCTTGTCCGGGAAACACCCATGCAGTTTTAGTCATTGGTCATTTGTCATTTGTCATTTATTATTTTTGACTGAGAAGTCCCTACCTCCCCATCTCCCCATCTCCCCATCTCCCCACCTCCCCATCTCCCCGTCACCACATCCCCTATCTTCCCCATTGAAAAATTGCCGCGCCCCAGGTCAGACCCGCACCAAAACCGGCTGCAGCTATGGTGTCATGGGGTTGAATTGTACCTTGTCGTACTGCTTCGTCTAGGGCGATGGGGATGGAGGCGGCGGAGGTGTTACCGTAGTTGGCGAGGTTACTAATAACTTTATGTTGGGGGATGTTGAGGCGTTGAGCAACGGCATCAAGAATCCGCTGATTGGCTTGGTGTAAGAGTAACCAATCTATTTGGTCAACGGTTAGGTTTGCTTGAAATAAGGCTTTATCAATTACTTCTGGCACTCGTTGAACGGCGAAGCGGTATACTTCTTTGCCGTTCATGGTGATAGGCTGGTAAGTTCCTTGACCGATGTTGACGCCGGGTAGTAGTTCTTGGGAGGAGGGTTGATAGGCAAGATTGAGGTAATGGTTTTGAGTGCCATCGCTTTTAAGTGTAAATCCTAATAAGCGATCGCTCTCGTTAGCTTGCAATACTACTGCCCCAGCACCATCACCGAACAGTACACAAGTCCTGCGGTCTTGCCAATCTACCCAACGGGAGAGGATATCTGCTCCGATCAACAGTACATTTTGATATACTCCTGTTCTGATGTATTGGGCTGCTGTGACTAGTCCAAATACGAAGCCGGAGCAGGCAGCTGTCAAATCAAAGGCTACTGCTTTGGTTGCTCCCAATTGCGCCTGAATTTGACAAGCACTACCAAATAAGTCATCTGGGCTGGAGGTGGCGAGAATAATTAAGTCTATGTCTGCTGGCGTGATCCCGGCAGAAGAGATCGCCTGCATACTCGCTTTCGCCCCCAAATTGCTTAATGACTCGCTCGGCATTGCTAAACGCCGTTGACAAATTCCTGTCCTTGTGGTTATCCACTCATCTGATGTTTCCACCAATGTGCTGAGTGTCTGGTTGTCTAGGGAAGTTTCTGGTAGAGCGGAACCACTTCCTGTAATTGCTATGCCTAATTTTTGCACTCCTACCCTCACTCGCTATCAGCGTTGTTTCTTTGTTATTTGTCAAAAGTCATTTGTCATTTGCGAGAAAACAAATGACAAATGATTAATGGTTAACTACTCTCACGCTGTAGGGTTTGATCTGGGGATTGAATGCGTTGCAAAACCTGATTATCTACAGCTTCTTTTGCCATACGAATAGCATTAAAAATTGAGGGTGCTTGTGAGCTACCATGACCAATAAAACAAATGCCAGCAACACCTAAAAGCAAAGCACCGCCGTGCTCTGCGTGATCCATTCGCTGTTTAATGCGCTTCAGGTTAGGTTTTAAGAGTGCTGTACCAATTTGACCGTGCAATCCTTGGGGTAATTCTTCCCGCAAGATTTGCAAAATCACTTGTCCCACGGCTTCGGCAAACTTCAATAAAACATTGCCTGCAAAACCATCACAGACAATCACATCAAAGTTGCCTGAAAGCACATCACGGCCTTCAGCATTCCCAATAAAATTAATTTGAGAATTTTCCTTTAGCAATTGGTGAGCGCGCACTGCGGCATCATTGCCTTTAGATTCTTCTTCACCGATATTTAATAAACCAACCTTGGGGTCGTTTGTACCCAGTACATACTGACTATAAACCGACCCCATGATGGCAAATTGTTCTAAAAACTTAGGACGGCAGTCAACATTTGCACCGACATCGAGTATGATTACTGGTTTGCCTGCAATAATTGTTGGGAAGACTGCCCCAATTGCCGGACGATCAATTCCCGGTAATCTGCCCAAGCGGAGTAAAGCCGATGCCATTGCTGCCCCTGAATGTCCGGCAGAAAAGACTGCATCTGCTTGTTGCTGCTTAACTAAATCCATTGCTACGTTGATGGAAGCTTTGGGTTTCCGCCTAATGGCAGTTAAAGGCTCCTCATCCATAGCGATCGCATCCTCTGCAGGTACGATCTCCAGCTGCCCTAAATTAGTTTTTGGTGGTAGGGCAGCTTCTATTTGTTGGGGATCACCCACCAATAAAACTTTTACACCCAATTCTTCCCGTGCTCGCAGTGCGCCAGCAACGATTTCACCGGGTGCATGATCCCCTCCCATTGCGTCAATTGCGATCCGTACGCAAGTCGATCCCATTGCTTAGAGCTTCTAGAAACATTACAAATTTTACCAGATGGCTTTACCCAAAAATCGCCACTTTTAAATTATGGGGCATTGGGGAGTGTGGGAGATGGGGAGGTGGGGAGATGGGGAGTGTGGGAGATGGGGAGGTGGGGAGATGGGGAGGTGGGGAGTGTGGGAGGTGTGGGAGGTGTGGGAGGTGTGGGAGGTGTGGGAGGTGGAGGAAGCTTTGGGTTCTGAGCAGGATATTTTGAGTTTTGAAATTCAAGTTTCAGGCTAAAAGGCTGACGATTCGAGTTCAAAGGCTGACGATTCGAGTTCAAAGGCTGACGATTCGAGTTCAAAGGCTGACGCTTCGAGTTCAAAGGCTCACACTTGAGGTTCAAAGGCTCACACTTGAGGTTCAAAGGCTCACACTTGAGGTTCAAAGGCTGACGATTCGAGTTCAAAGGCTCACACTTGAGGTTCAAAGGCTGACGCTTGAGGTTCAAAGGCTGACGCTTGAGGTTCAAAGGCTGACGCTTGAGGTTCAAAGGCTCACGCTTGAGGTTCAAAGGCTCAAAATTTACTCCCCATCACCCCATCACCCCATCACCCCATCACCCCATCACCCCATCACCCCATCACCCCATCACCCCATCACCCCACACTCCCCACACTCACTATTCCACTGGACTCAATACCCAGTTAACCAAAGTCCGCACGCCGAAACCTGTTGCGCCTGAATTGTTGTAGCCGTTTTCTTTATCTGCCCACACTGGCCCGGCAATGTCTAAATGTGCCCAGGGGGTGTCTTTGACAAATTGTTTGAGGAAAAGAGCAGCTGTAATTGAACCACCGGCACGAGGGCCTGTGTTTTTCATGTCGGCTAGTCCGGATTTCAGCCCCTCAAAATATTTTTCTTCCATCGGCATTCGCCAAATCTTTTCGCCTGAGCTTTGGGCTGCTTTTTCTAGCTGGGAGGCGACAGCATCATCAGGGGTAAATAATCCTGCCATGTCTTCACCCAAGGCGACAACACAAGCGCCTGTCAAGGTGGCTAAGTCTACGATCGCATCTAATCCCAATTTATCAGCAAATACTAAAGCATCTGCTAAAGTCAAACGTCCTTCAGCATCCGTGTTGTTGACTTCGATGGTTTTGCCGTTGGATGCTTTGAGGATGTCTCCTGGGTGCATGGCTTTACCACTGATCATGTTCTCAGTGGCGGCTGAAATAAAGTGTACCTCAGCGTCGGGTTTAATTTGGGCGATCGCTTTGGCTGCACCTAATGTCGCCGCAGCACCACCCATATCAATTTTCATGGTTTCAATCCCGCTACCAGCACCTTTAATATTGAGTCCGCCGGAGTCGAAGGTTAAACCTTTACCAATAATTGCTAGCTTGCGTGTGGGTGTGCCGTTTGGTTTGTAGGTTAAATGAATAAATTTAGGTGGTAAGTCTGATGCTTGGGCGACTCCCAAAAATGCGCCCATACCTAGTTTTTCGCAGTCTTCTCGTTCCAGGATTTCTAGTTGTAAGCCGTGTTCGTTAGCGATCGCTTGAGCTGTTTCGGCTAAAGTAATTGGTGTGACTTCATTTGCTGGGGCTGCTACCAACTGCCGAGCTAAAATTACTCCAGAAACGACTTGATCAGCGCGAGTAATCGCCGCTTCTTGTCCAGATAACCCCAGTAAATCTACGGTTTCTAATTGTGTTCCTTTATCTTCAGGTTCTGATTTAAACCGAATATCTTGGTAGAGTGCTAATTGTATACCTTCAGCGATCGCTTGAGCTGCTGCATCCGCTTGATGATTCCCCAGAGGTAAACTCAGCCCTAGAGTTTTGCTCTTTAGCTTTTTCCCTACCCTAGCCACAGTAGCCGCCGTACGTCGTAAGGTATCTAGTTTCAAAGCTTCTGTTTTACCTAAACCGACTAAAATAACTTTTTTAATCAAACTACCTGCAGCTACCCTAGTGAAAATGCTGCTATTGGCTTTACCTTTAAATTCCTCTTCCGCAATCAGTTCTTTTAAAACACCAGCCAACCTTTCATCTAAAGTTGCCAGTTCCCCAGTTAACTCTACAGCATCTTCAAATAATCCAATTGCCAACGTATCCCCTGCCCACTCTAAAAGAGGCGTATCACTCGGTCGAATTATCATTTTTGTATTTTGTGTAAATCTTCTTGTACCAGTATTGCTTAAAATTATATGTTTATGTATTGGGGAGAGGGAATGGGAAGTGTGGGGGGTGTGGGAGGAGGGGGAGGTGTGGGAGGTGTGGGAGGTGTGGGAGGAAGGAGAAGATAGCAAGCGTCAGCATAAATTCTTTTTCTCCCCACCTCCCCATCACCCCATCACCCCACCTCCCCATATCTCCGGCACAAATCGCGTAATTGTGCGATCGCTTTAATTTCGAGTTCTGACCTTGTGAATCCCCAGTGAATTAAAACTGGTCATCGCGGATCTGAAAATCCTTGCCAAGAAAGACCGCTATCTGCTTAATCCAGTTGGCAAGACGGTTAAATTTGTGTTCAATCTTCTTGTCAGCATCATTAAGGCGATACTCAACAAATACTTTTTTTTCGCCGTACTCAGTTAGATGTACATCTAGCTTTTTGTCAGTCGCATACAGTTTGTCAACTAAAGTATCGTTTAAATTATCGATAGCTGTAAGTAAATCATTTTTCGTTTGAGATATTTTGGCATTAATATTAGCCTCAACTTGAGATAGCCGATAAACTGCACCAGCTAATATTAATAATCCAGAAATAATAGTCAGAGTATTGTTGATTTCTGATTTCATGATTCAATTAATAAAAAAAGCGATCGCACTGCAAGACGCTAAGTGGATCGCTACAGAGATGAAACTATATATCCCACTACACTAACTTGCAAAAATTTTTGAGCAATACGAATTTCTAGTGAAACAGAAACTTTAATCGGCATCGCCAATAAATTCATAAATTGTTAGCTGCAAGTCTCTTAGCCAAAATGCGTCAGACAGCACTAATTCAAAATTACTTGCTACGTTAGGCAGCAAAATCAGCTTGGAGCGATTCAGATACAGAGAAAATATAGCTATTTCAGATTTTTGTGCATTAACCCCACCATTGGGAAAAGCTTGAAAAGCCCTTAAATTCCCCGCCCACTTCCATCGCTTCCCCAAGGGAATAGTTGAAACCGTCTTCGCTATCAAAATTTTCCTATCAAATAAAATAGGAATTTCAAAAGACGGTAACGGCTTGTATCCTTTCTCTACTACCTCTTGAGCTTGCTTGTACTCCTGATAAATTAGTCTCCAATTCGAGGATATATTAAGAGCCGACGAAAGCATCAAAAGCCTCTAAAAGCATTAAATTGGATTCCAAATTAGGAACATAATCATCCATATCAACCTCGCACATTTCCAGAATATCTAAGTATTCCTCAAATGTGATTTGACCTTTTAAAAAAGCCATCAATCCTAAATGTGCAGCCTCTTCTTGCTCTAATCTCAGAGCAATTTCATCCTCAGTCATTTGAGGATATAGGGGAATTTCTACCCCTATAACGCTTTCAATCATTAGCGGTAAATTTCTGGTATGAAGGATAGCGAGCGAGTATTACTTTTGGCTTTGGCTACGATCGCTGCTTTGACATCTTTAAATCCCTTAGCTGCTTCACCAGTTCCAAAACCAATGGGATAAGTGTATGATCTGCCGCCCTTGGTTTTATATTTCTGTCCAGTTAGTTTACTGGTTTTTGTTTCGGTGGTCGATCCAACAACACGAATCGTGCATTTTGCAGCTACAAATCCCACCAACTCAACAGCAGCACTTAAGTTAGCCGCCTCTTTTGAAATATTCGCGTCAGCCGCAGTAATCCCGGATGCAGAAAATCCGGTTTCTGATCGCTTAGAAAGTGCCGTTAAAACTTTTGGAGCAGTATTAACAGGAGTTGCAAACGGCACTAATGCATAAGGTACAAGGCTTCCTGGTTCGCTACCTTCTGGCCTATCCCCGTATTCAACCTTTTTTTTGCCTGCTTGTACTGCTTGAAAAAATCCTAATGCCGAGGTATCTGCTAAATCCACCGCGTCGCCAGTTCCACTTAGAGGGCGTAGCAGTTTTAATGCAGATTTTAAATTATTAAATCTTTTAGCCATGAATACTTGGAGTCAATGGGTGTCTGTAACCTTTTCTAGCACTGAATTTGGAGCTTGTATTTACCATCGACTACTATAGCTATCCACAGAACTTTTTTAGATGATATTCAGTCTCTGAATTACCTGTTTCAAGGCTGCTTCTGGTGTGGCTACCAAATTAATGACTTTAATTCGTCCATGTAGCAGAAGCTGGGCATATCTAAAGCGAACTTCTACTGTGGGGCGTTTAATTGGTTTCTTCACCGATTGTCCGTAAATAGTTTGAATTCCTGGGTTCATAGAATAAGTTCTTGTGTGTTGTTGGAAGTCCGAGAAATCATCATTAAATGGGTGATTTTGAATAGCTAAAACCTTTTTCGCTATGCGTTCACCCTCGGATTTTGATTTGACCAACAATCGTAAATCGTATCCCCTTTCAAAATCCCGGTAATAGTAATAGTAAATTCCCTTATCCCAAACAAAAATAGGCTCACCAAATTCTCGTTTTACATCCCTTGCCATCTCTTCCGCTTTCGCCCTGGTGTAAGATTGTCCAGTTTCATTCATTAATCGGAAGGTAATTTCTCCAGTTGCGGGATTTAGTCTGTCTGAAGTGGGAGATAATCTTTCTCTGAAATAAAGTTTTACTTGTGGCTTGAATTCAACGCCTCTTTGATGTTCCGTGACGGGAATTCCATAGACAGGAGCCTGCACCGATTGTAAGCGTCCTGCGGTAACTTCAAATAGCCACATCCTCATCATTGTCATGGTTGAGGTGTCACCATCTTTCATCGTGCAAGCAACTCTTAAAGAGGCTTTAGGGGTTTCCAAACTATCAGCAGGTGTCTTGCTAAAGTATTGATTTACTGCTTTGTTATGCCAGCGTCTTACCGTATCTTGTAAGTGTTCCCATTCGTTAAAGTTTTGAGGTAATGACATAATTAATCATCCGGATCTAAATCTTTCTCTGCTATTTCTTTACCAGCACTTGCTGTTTTCTGCTCGACTTTATCTGCCTTTAATTTCTCCGGTTCCTGGTCGTCAGCACCTTTGTTTTCTGGTTTGTCATCTTCCTTTAAGGCTTTAGTCAGTTCCGTTGTAGCGTTGGTTAATTCTGTCGTTGCGTTGATGATATCTAGTGGTGCTTGAGTCACTTGCTGAATAGTTGAAGCACCAGCTTGCAGTTTTTCTAAAGCTTGAGTAACACGATTGAATTTTGGCTGAGGATTCATCCATGAATAGGCACTTTCTAAAACTTCTCCAGCTTGCCTTAAGGCATTACCAATCTTCCCGACTCTACCTGCTGTAATTTCCAGTCCGCTAAGTATGGTTGAAGCTAGTCCTTGGAACGAATTCAATATATTAACTGAAGCTTGATAAATTCTATTAGCCTTACTCCAAGTTTCAGATAGAGCAGTGTAATTTTCAGCGCCAATTGCATTTTTAATCAAGCCTTCAATTCCAGAATTAATCAATTTACCTACATCAACCGCATTACCTTCACTATCTTTAATCCCCACAAGAGTCAAGACATTAGCAAGAGATTGTCCAAGGGTTTGAGCAATATCTCTACTGAGCATTGCTGCATTATGAATCGTGGCAAACAACGTCAAGTAACTAACAGCAGTATTTAGTGCACTCCAGGCGCTAAATCTTCCCAAAAATCCAGAGATACCACCTTTTACTTGGTCGCCCAACTTGCTATTAATTGTGTATAATAAAGCCAATTCAGGTATCTGTGCAGCGGCGTTTGCAGCACCAAGAATATCGGCTTTATTTTGATTACTATTCTGATTGATTCTACTGGCATTATCATCAAAACTTTTGTTCAAGCAGCCACCATTAGCACTTTCACAAATCGCCTCCCCTCGTAGCTTGTCTTGTATTTGTAGTAGGGGTGGGGATAGATGGTTTAATAGCATCTGCTGCTCTACCTGGGATAAATGGCAGGAATCCTAATATTTGATCCAGCTTGGATAATGCTGATGCATTCACCTTATCTTGCTCCTTAAGTTGTGTTTGTATATCTCCTATTTGAGGATTAATAGTTTTAATATTTTGCTTATTCTGATCATTATCACGCTTTAATCTTTCTATCTCTGCGGGGTCAATTGTTGGGGATGAAGCGATTTTAGCTTGCTCTTTTTTCAAGGATTCACCCAACGCATCTTTTTCTTGCTCAATTCGCTCTAATGCTTTAGTAAAAGTAATATTTTGTTGAGACTGCATCT